>JASEGF010000119.1 GCA_030017935.1 Bacteroidales bacterium
GTGCTGACCAGACAACCTTAGCAAGTCTACGCGCAGCTACAGGCAAAGATGCACATAGTATAAATGTAGATCCTGAATTTACATCTAATACAGATTTACATACATTCAATGCGGATTTATCTAGCATGGGTACTCCTATAGCTGGTATCTTAACAGATATAGATGGAGATCCACGGTATCCAATACCAAGTATAGGAGCTGACGAAGTAGAGCTATTACCTATAAATCTTAAATTATCATCAATAGACAATAATATCCATGGCTGTGAATATAGTGGAAGTATGCCAGTTAGCTTTACAGTGGTAAATATGGGAACAAATCAGATAAATAGTTTTGATGCAGCTTATATCCTTGATGGTGCAACACCTGTTACTCAGTCATTTACAACAAATTTAAATAGTTTTGATACGGCACAATTTACATTTAGTACTAATATTACTACAATAGATCCTACTATAGAGCATAGTTTGCGAGTATATGTATCGTGTGCTAATGATGCAAATAGGAATAATGATACCTTGGATATTATGATTTCGGATGTATATAATTTAGTAGCATCACCATATACTATGAGCTTTGAGCTCACAGAACCATATAGATATTTTAGTACTTTGGATATAGGCAATGATGGATATAGTTGGGTATTCCCAGCAACAGGTAATGCACATGGTGGCAACAACAGTGCTGTGTACAATAATAGTACAATTAATAGTCATGGAGATTGGTTATTTAGCAGATGCTTCGAGCTAACAGCAGGCGAGACCTATGAGGTATCATTCTGGTACAAAGCTAGTTCTGCATCAGACAATCATGTGATGTATTTAGGTATCAGTCCTACACCAGATGACACAATTAATTTAATTAATATAGATAATATATCAGCTATAAATAATACTACATATTCTCAACACACTAAGAGATTTATAGCAACTACTACAGGTACATATTATATAGGATGGGGTATGTATAGTCCACATGCTAATAATAAATTATATTTAGATGATATAAATATAAGTTGGGTACCAGCACAAGATATAGAGATGTTAGAAGTTACATCACCAGTTACAGCTTGTGGATTAGGAGTAGAAAATATTCAAGTAAAAGGGTTAAATAATGGAACCAATCCGATATCAAACTTTACAATTAGTTATCAGATAGCAGGTAATCCTAGTGTAGTAACAGAGACATATACAGGCGCAGTAGCAGCTGGTCAAGAATTCACATATACATTTGCAGCTACAGAAGACTTTTCAGCACCAATACAAGATTTAGATGTTACCATAATAGCATGGTCATATTTATCGAGTGATCCTTTATCATATAATGATACAATAGAATATAGCTTTACAAGTAGATTTACACCAATAGAGCCTGTAGTACATAATGAGACAATATTAACAGGTACTTCAGCTACTCTGACAGCATATAATGAAGCACCAGCAGCGAAAAATTTATGGTATTCAGATATCTTAGGAACTACATTACTACATACAGGTAATACACTTACCACTCCTATATTAACAGATACTACAGTTTATTATGTATTAGCTACATCTACTCCAGATCCTATAATTATAGGAGATATGAATAGCACCACTACCACATATTATATACCATTCTATGGATATTATGATTATGGATATACCAGCATGATCTACCTATCTAGTGAAATAGGACAAGGTGGGTTGATAGACACAATAGCTTTTTATGTAACCAATGCACCTACTAACTATATAATGATAGACCAAAGAATATATATAAAAGAAAGAACTGAATCTGCATTCTTTTCTACAGAAACATCTTTACCAGATACTGCAAATATGACTCGTGTATTTAAGGGTAATATAACATTTAATGGTAGTGGTTGGCATAAAATAGCACTACAAACTCCATTTAACTATTCTGGTAGTAATAATTTACAGATATCATGGTTAAATTATGATGGAAGTTGGACAAGTGGCTTTCCAACTTTTATGAGTACTACTACATCTACCGCCCGTGGTTTATATAAATACCAAGATGGCTCATTTCCTACCACGGGAGGTACTTTAGTAAATTATGTTCCTAATATCAGATTCTCTATATCTGGCTGTAGTAGTGGTATAGTGGCTGATACAGTCTTTGTAGTGGACTCTACAGAGTATGAGCTAGCTATAGATGATATAATTTCTCCAGAAAACATAGGTTGTGTAATGCCTACTACAAATGTGAGCATCAGACTTAGAAATGATGGTTATGAAGATATACCAGCTGGAGTAGACCTGACTTGTATAGTAAATGGTACAACTCTTACTGGCACAACTGCTGAACCTATTTTAGCAGATAGCACATTAGATTACACTTTTACTACACCTATAAATATTAATTTTGTAGAAGGAGAAGCCACATTAGACTTTAAAGTATTTCATAGTGCACCACAATATAGTCTGACAGTATTTAATGATACCTTACTAAAGTCTATAAGAGTACTCTATCAACCAGATGCGCCAGTAGCACATAGTTGTGTTACATTAGCAGGCTTACCAGCATTATTGAGTGTTGATCCTCAGGCACAGACATCTCATTATTGGTTTTCAGATTCATTGGGTGCAATATTATTACATAAGGGCGATACATTTATGACGCCAGCATTGTATGATACCACAGTTTATTATGTATCTACATTTACAGATTTAGATCCTATTATAATAGGTAATATGGCTAGCACTAGTACATCTAGCTCATTACCATTTTATGGATATAATAAATACTCATTTGGTAGTATGATTTATTTAGCTAATGAAATAAATTATTCTGGCACAATAGATACTATAACTTTCTATGTAGCTAATTCACCATCAAACTTTTTAATGGATAATCAATCAATATACATAAAAGAAACAAATTTATCTCAGCATGCTACTAATAATTTACCAGATACTACGACTATGCAAAGAGTTTTTCATGGTGATTTAGTATTTGATGGTGGTGGATGGTATAAAATAGCCTTAGATAGTTCATTTAATTATTCAGGAGTGAATAATCTACAAATAGTATGGATAAATCAAAAAAGTACAGGGTCTACTAGTGGATACCCTACATTTAAATATACTAGTATAACTGGTAATAGAGGATTATATAATTATAATAATACTAGTATGCCTACTACTGGATATAATTTAACATATGTTCCTAACATTAGATTATCTCTCAGAGGATGTGGTAGCAATATAGTAGCAGATACAGCATATGTATTGCCATCAGCACAATATGAGTTAGCTATTGAGGAGATAGTTTCGCCTATTGCAGATGATTGTAGTCAGCCAAATACTAATGTAACAGTTAGATTACGTAACTATGGTGTGGAAGCAATACCAGCTGGGATTGAATTAACATTTATTGAGAATTATACTAATATTATTTCAGAATCTATACATGATGAAATCATTCCTAATGAAGACTATTATTTTACATTCACTGATCCAATAAATATTACTTATGTAAATGGAGTAGCAAATGTGAATTTAAAAATCTATCATAATGGGGCTCCTACTTATAGTCCAGTAATATATAATGATACTATAGAAAAGACATTTAGACTATATGAAAGACCAGCAAATCCAATTTTAGCTTCTTCGACAATTAATTTTGGAGATATAGATACCCTGGTTGCTAGTTCTCCAAGTGGATTACCTATATATTGGTATTCAGATCCTTATGGTTCTAATGTATTAAATGTAGGAGATACATTGATAACACCACCTTTATTAGATACTACGATTTATTATCTATCAGCTGGCTCATATCTGAATACTGGATTTAATGAAAAAATAGTGGGAGATATGGCTAGTACGGCTACTACGTATTTTATGCCATTCTATGGATATTACAAATATTCATTTTCTAGCATGATATATCTAGCAGATGAGATAGGTCAATCTGGCAATATTGATACTATAGCATTCTTTTTAGCTGGTACGCCACCATATAATTATTTGATGGATAATCAGAGGATATATATAAAAGAGACTGCATTAGCAGAAAATCCTAATAATTCATTCCCAGATACAGCAAGTATGCAGATGGTATTTCATGGCGATCTAATATTTGATGGCAGTGGATGGTACAAGATAGCTTTGCAAACACCATTCAATTATTCAGGAGTGAATAATCTACAAATAGTTTGGATAAATGAAAAAACTGGTAGTTTAGTAAGTGGATATCCATATTTCAAAAGAACAGATGTAACAGGCAATAGAGGATTGTATTACTATTCATCAACTAGTATGCCTACAACGGGCACATTATTGACATATGTTCCTAATATCAGATTTTCTATATCTGGCTGTAGTAGTGAGCTAGTAAGTGATACAGTATATGTAATAAACTTTCCACAATATGAGCTAGCATTAGAGCAATTGTTATATCCAATAAATAATGAATGTACTGATGAATATATTAATGTATCTATGAGATTACATAATTATGGATATGACACTATACCAGCAGGGGCATCACTTACATGTGTGATGAATGCTACAGATACTATTACAGATATTACCCCTGATAAGATATTCCCTGGTAATGATTATACCTTTACCTTTACACCACAATTAACTATACCATTTGTAGGAGGTCAAGCTACGATAGATTTAGATATATATCCTACAGATCTAACATATAGCACCCTAACATATAATGATACAATTAGCAGAACTTTAAATTTAAGATTACAACCTGAGGATCCAATAGCAATAAATGATACAGTACCTTTATTGACCTCAGCTACATTGACAGCTACACATCAGACAGGTACTAGACTATTATGGTATTCTGATATTTTAGGAACTAATCAAATTTATATAGGAGATACCTTATATACTCCAATATTATATGATACGACGGTTTATTATGTAAAAGCTACATCTAGTTCAGATCCAATAATAGTAGGAGATATGGGAAGTACTACAACTACGTATTATATACCATTTTATGGACTATATGATTATGGATATTCGAGTATGATCTATCTATCTAGTGAAATAGGTCAAGGTGGTTTGATAGATACAATAGCATTTTATGTAACCAATTCACCTGTTAACTATCTAATGTTAGATCAACGAGTATATATCACTGAGACATCAGAAGCAGTTCATAGCTCAAGTAATTTTCCAGATACTACTGCTATGCAGAGAGTATTTAAAGGAGATATGACGTTCAATGGAACGGGGTGGCACAAAGTTGCTCTACAAACTCCATATTACTATTCTGGTAGTAATAATTTGCAAATAGTTTGGTTAAATTATGATGGAGATTGGACAAGTGGCTATCCAGAATTTAAAACAACTAATGTAACAGGCAATAGGGGATTATATAAATATCAAGATGGTTCATTTCCTACATCTTCAGGGACTTATGATACATACGTTCCTAACTTGTATATAGCTATAAGTGGGTGCAACAGTAATATTGTTCCTGTAACAGCTTATGTCATTTTCCCACCATATGAATTAGCTGTTGAAGAATTGATAGCTCCAGCAGCTGGTGAATGTTTAGAAACAAATACTAATGTTACAGTAAGACTTAAAAATTATGGTACAGATACTATACCGGCAGGTGTAGATATGACTTGTGTATTAAATACTACAGATACTATTACTGGAACTACTACAGAGCAAATTTTACCTAATAGTACAGTGGATTTCACCTTCCCTACTCTTCTTACTATACCATTCATTGGTGGGCAAGCTAGCGTAGAATTAGAAATATATCATAACAATCCAGCATATTCTACTATTACTTCAAATGATACTATAAATATTTTATTAGATCTCTATTTGCAACCTGATGATCCAATTACAATACCTATTACAGTAAATTATGGTGATATAGCTACTGTGGTACCTCAACATCAGCCAGGAACAACTTTATTCTGGTACACAGACTCGATAACTACTAGTTATTTTTATATGGGAGATACACTTATAACAAATCATTTAACTGATACTCTACATTATTATGTGAGTGCAGCTACAGGTGCACCATATGTTAGATTTACTGAGGTTGCATTATGGAAAAACGCAACTACTGGTGTAACACCAAGCTATCCATCATATCTACCAACTAGTGATTTAGATTTGTTAGAAATAACTAATTTAGGAGAAATGTCTGTAAATCTACAAAACTACACATTGATAGTAGAAGGAGATGGTGCACGAACATATACATTCCCATCTATCACATTAGATGGAGGAGATATTATGATAGTAAACGTAGGATCGGGCACAGATGATCTAGCTAATTTATATTTGAATACTGGAGGATCTAATAATGTTATTATGAGCACAGATCTTTCAGGTTTTATATTAAAAGATGAAATGAATAATATAGTAGATGTGGTAGCAGTAAATGGCTATACATTTAGTCCTACAAGTGGTGTAACTTCAAGTGATTGGAGTGGAAATATTCCTAGTGCTAGTGGTAAAGCTGGTGTTATAAGAACAGTTGCAGATAATAACACTGCTAGTGATTGGATAGTGGCTGATGCTACTAATCCACAATCTATTGGATATATGAATCCATATTTTACAGGCACTTTGGGTAGTGGTTGCCAAAGCTATAAAGTACCTATTTATGCTTATCCTATTTATCCACCATATGAATTAGCTGTTGAAGAATTGATAGCTCCAGCAGCTGGTGAATGTT
>JASEGF010000011.1:0-11070 GCA_030017935.1 Bacteroidales bacterium
CAAAGAAATTCACATTATCTTCAAATGACTGCAGAGCACACAATATTCTATGCCGCCAAAAGAAACTCGTTTGCAGACAAATACCTACATTTCTAGCACATTCTCTTAAAGTCATTCCTGCTGACATGCATTTGATATATTCAAGCATTTTATCTCTGTGGTGAACGCCATACATAAAAGTTCCAGTTGTAACTCGGAATTGCCTACTACAATTTTTACACATGTAGTTTTGCACTCCATTTTGCAAGCCATTTTTTATCACATGGCTGCTATTACAATCCGGACAAAGTATGCCTGTGGACATAGCTTTTTGCTCTTGATAATCGACAATGTCCTTGCCTTCATTGATTATTTTATTATATAAATTGTCGTAATATTTACGTGTACCTTCTTTAGTAAGAGCAAAGACATCTACTTGTTCTTCAAATATTTTATCCATAATCAAAAATTTTTATGCAAATATAAAAATTTTTTATAGTATATATCATATATATTTCATAAAATTAATTTTTTATAATGATGGATGGAACCTGTTGAAAACAGGTTCCATCCATCATTTCCCCCACTTTTTACTCCCATCTTTTACATAAAATTCAGATCCCCTTTACAGAAATAAATCTACTAATATGCCATCCATTATTAACCATCCCTCTTCTGTTAAATAAATTTTATCATTTGTTTTTATTATGTATTCTTTTGGTATTTTGTCCGATTGATCTATTAAATATTGAGCTATTTTTTTATTAAATCTATTAGTTAAATCAGCTAAGTCTACTCCTTCTTTTAGTCTGAGTCTAGTCATTATATATTCATTAAAAATATTTTTCTCATTAAGTATTTCATATTGAAAATCAAGTTTATCATTTTTAATTATGCTATTATAATTCCTTAAAGAAGAAGTATTCCACAATCTACACGGATGGATGTAGCTATGAGCTGATGGTCCAATGCCAATATAATTTTTTTGTGTCCAGTATGATGTATTATGTATGCTTTGATAGCTCGGTAATGAAAAATTAGAAACTTCATAATGTTCATAACCACTATTTTTAGCCCATAGATACCATTGAGAAATATTTTTGAGTGTATCATCATCATCTTGTAATATCTCGGGGTGTTTATGTACTAGATTAGATAATCTAGTTTTTTCTTCTATTGTTAAAAGATAAGATGAAAAATGTGGTATTTTATAGTCTAATATTATTTGAAAATTATTTTTTAAATCTTCTATATTTTCTTCAGGTAATCCAATTATAAAATCTAAACTTAAATTTTGAAAATCTGCGTTTTTTACAGTTTCTATCGCGTTAATTATTTGTTTTTTAGTATGTTTACGTCCTAGAAATTGTAAATGTTTTTCATTAATATTTTGCACTCCTAGGCTCACTCTATTGATACCTATTTTTTGCCATCCTTTTACTAATTCTTTATTTATATCTTCTGGATTAGCTTCTATAGTTATTTCTATATTGTCATCTAATTGATGATTTATTAATATTTTATCAAAAATTTTTTCTAAATCATTTATTGATAGCATAGATGGGGTACCACCTCCTAAATATATAGTTTTAATCTTTTTAGATAATAAAAAATTTTTTATTTCTATTTCATTCATTAATGCATCTAAAAATTGATTTTTTGTATCATCATTTAGATATATAGTGGAGTAGAATGAGCAATAAGGACACCTATATCTGCAAAAAGGGATATGTATATACAAATGTTCTGCTAGAGAATAGTTGCAATCGGATAATATTGAGGCTATAGTATATAATGGTTCATTATTCACTTAATTATTTTTTTAATAATTATTAACTAGTTTTTAGGTAGTTTGATATTAATTTTCTTTGAGAAAGAGTAATTTAATTTCCCATTTTTTTCATTTCATTAATTACTTCTATTGGGTTATATGCTTTAAAGATAGTAGTGCCAGCTACTATGATATCTACTCCAGCAGCTATAACTTCTTTAGCATTTTCTAAATTTATTCCTCCATCTATTTCTATTTGACAATTTAATTTTTCTTTTTCTATAAAATCACTAAGTTTTTTAATTTTTTTAATAATAAAAGGTAAAAATTCTTGTCCACCAAAGCCAGGATTTACAGACATTAGCAAAATAAAATCTATATAAGGTAAATTGTCATAAACTAGTTCTAATGGAGTAAAAGGATTTAATACTAATCCTGCTTTCACATTATTTTTTTGTAATTGTTGTATTAATGAATGATGATGTATATTTTGTTCTACATGAACACTTATCATTCTTGCGCCAATTTCAAATAATCTATTGAAATATTGTTCTGGTTTCTCCACCATCAGATGAACATCTAATGGTTTTTTGCTTATAGTAGCTACTTGTTCTATAAGTGGGAAACCTATGGAGATATTGGGTACGAAATGTCCATCCATTACATCTATATGGAGATAATCTGCTTGGCTAATGTTTATGAGTTCAATTTCTTTTCTTAAATCTAAAAAATTAGCAGATAGTAGTGATGGAGCCACTTTTACTTGTTTTTTTACCATATATAATTCTATTATAATTATTCAAAATTAACCATAATTTCTAACATTTTTAAATATTTATGAGAATGGTTTTTAATTAGAAATTATATGTAACTCCAGCAATGAAATTAATTTTATAACTTGGTAGATGCCAGTAATAGTATTGTGGTTTGCTTAATAAATTGTAAACATTTAGATAGAAAGATAGAGATTTATTAAATAAATATTCTACGTGAGCATTCCAATCTACAAAAGGTGAGAGTTCAATAGTTTCAGTAGTAAAGTCAGGTTTTATCTGGCATGCATACCTCTTACCAATAAATGATAGATCTGTGCCTACAAGGAATTTATTAGCAAAGAGATATCTAATATCAAAAGTAGAAATTATATTTGGTTCATGCCATGGGTTATCTTCTGATAAAGTTTCTAAATAATTGTATTTTATTTTAAAATTAATATTTAATTTGTCATCATAATATTTGACATTAGCAAAAGGAATAAGAGCAGTAGTAGTATCATAAAGCACATTAAATCGAGTATATGGTCTAAAGACGACATCATTAACATAATATGCATATTCATTTGTTTGGCCATAGACAGCACCTATTTCGAAATGTAAATGATTAAATAAAGTACTCACTAGTGATCCAGAGAAATATTGACGCCAAATTACTGGATTTGGTTTAATATATTGATGTACAAAAGGATTTACATGATATAATGAATCTAATGAATATACATCTGTGAAGCTGCCATATTTGGCATGTAATTCGAAAATTTCAGGTACAAAGATTAATTTGCCTGCTATATATGGAAAAACCCTAACTTTACCTACTGAATCTGCAATTACATCAATAGTTGCTCCTAGTTTCAGTGACCATATTTTATCTTGCAATTGATATGAAAGTAATGTGTTTAAAACACCAAAATTATATTTCTCTAATGTATTATCTTCGAAATAATGATTATACTTTAGAAAAATTTCAGGTGTTTGAATAATATTTTTCAAAGGCAACCATTTAACATTTTGGTAAATATTAGCTGAGGCACCTATTCTGTATTCACTATTTTTGAGATATGTAGGGACAAATGTACCAGTAATATTATATTCTTGTTTTAAGTCATTTGAGTTTGTAGTATTGGTAACAGCATTAAAATTGAAGTTTATTAGATTATATCTTTGCAGATAATCTTTTTTAGTCAGACTATCATTTGGATATTCAGACTGTTTAAATCCATAATAGTGAATAATTTTTGCTTGGTATCCAGCTGATAAAGTGAGAGTAAATTTATTTTTTATCCATTCTACATATCCATTGATATTATGCTCCCAATGATTAGGATTACCATAATCAGATATTTTACCATAGAAGCCATTACCATCATATGATACTCCATAATTAGTTTTTGTTTTAATAGAATTAGCAATAGATAGGTGCCATTCAGCCATTTTATTTCCTATACCAAATTTAGCATAATTAGAATTAATATGATCTATAGGCTCTTTACCCAATTTGATTGGTTGCAGAGTAGATGGTGTATAAGTAATAAATATAGGGTGAGGGAAAATAGAATATTGTAATTGACGTTTATCGATTTTTTCTTCTTCTAAAGTAGGTTGTAGAACTGGTTTTGCCAAATCTGGTAACTCTGGTTTATATTCACCTACGACGATAACTCTCTCATCATATTTCTCAGTAGTATCAGCCTTTTGTGCATAATTGATTATAGGTATTATAAAAAATAATATTATTAACAAACTATATCTTTTCATATTAAAAAGTATCAAATTTTAGACAAAATTAAAAAAATATTTATAGAAACAATAAAAAATATGAAAAATTATCAAAATGCTTTATATATTGCTTGATGAAAGCATAATAAACTAAATCAGCATTTGTTATGTTTCATAAATAAAGCTAGTCTCTCTGTTATAATACCCCACTATCTCCCACTCATACTCGCATTTCTTTACGTTGCTTCTTCTTTAACATCTCTCCTACTCTACCAATCAAATATTCATAAAATATTATAGCAAATCCTCAGTCCAAGTACATTGGATATTTCTATCGCCATATGCATCATCTATACGAGCTACTGGTGGCCAATATTTATCTTTTACAGTTACAGCAGCTTTTTCTCTGTTGTATGGCAAATCCCAATTAGTATTGATGACTTTTTGTAGAGTATGCGGGGCATTTCTCAACGTACTTTTTTCAATATCAATTTTCCCATTTATTACCTCGTCTATCTCATCTTTAATAGAAATCATAGCATCTACAAATCTATTTAATTCAGATAAAGGTTCACTCTCAGTAGGTTCTACCATCAGAGTACCATGAACAGGGAATGCAACTGTAGGTGCATGAAAACCATAATCCATAAGCCTTTTAGCGATATCTAATTCTGTCACACTATTTGCACGGAAAGGATTACAATCGATTATAAATTCATGAGCAGAAAAACCTTTTGATCCCACATATAATATTTTATAGAAAGGTTCTAATTTTTTTCTTAAATAATTAGAATTAAGAATAGCTATTTGAGTAGCTGCTTTCAATCCATCATCCCCTAGCATTTTAATATACAGATATGAAATAGGCAAAATGAAAGCACTTCCAAAAGGAGCTGCAGCCACAATATTCACTGAATGAGTAATGATACCATCTGGATGAAATGGATGAGACGGCAAATATGGAGTGAGATGTTTAGCTACACAAATAGGTCCCATTCCTGGACCACCACCACCATGAGGTATAGCAAATGTTTTATGCAAATTCAGGTGACAAACATCAGCTCCCATAAGTCCAGGGGAAGTGAAACCTACCTGAGCATTCATATTAGCACCATCCATATATACTTGTCCACCATATTGATGTATAGTATTTATAATTTCTAAAATTTTATCTTCAAAAACGCCATGAGTACTAGGATATGTGATCATTAGAGCAGCTAATTTATCAGCATTTTCTTTTGCTTTAGCTTTTAAATCCTCTAAATCTACATTTCCCTTATCATCAGTTTTCACAACTACTACTTTCATACCTGCTGTTACTGCACTTGCAGGATTAGTACCATGAGCTGATGCTGGTATCAAGCATACATTTCTATAACCTTGTCCTTTAGCTTCGAAATAAGCTCTGATAGTTATTAACCCAGTATATTCACCAGATGCACCACTATTAGGTTGAAAGGTTATACTATCCATACCAGTAATCTTTACTAATAATTGTCCTAGCTCATCAATCAATTCTAAATAACCCTGCACCTGATCCTTTGGAGCAAAAGGATGTAAATTAGCAAAACCAGGCCACGACAAATGAAATAGCTCTGTAGCTGCATTTAGCTTCATAGTGCAGCTACCTAATGGTATCATTGTTCTATCTAAAGCCAAGTCTCTATCAGCCAATTTAGCAAGATATCTCATCATCGCTGTTTCACTGTGATAAATGCTAAATATTTTCTGTTGCATATAATTACTCATACGTCTATACTTATCTTCAAATGTAATAATTTGAGTATTTTTCAAATCATCACATTTGAATGTAGTAGCTTTTTTACCAGTGAGTTTAGCTAAAATAGTGAGCAATTGATTTATATCATTCATAGTAGATGGTTCGCCTAGGCTGATACCGATTTCTTTATCATTGATATACCTTACATTTATATTATTTTCAAGTAATTGCATCTTTAGTGCATCCATATCTACATAAGCTGGTATCTCTATTCTAATAGTATCAAAGAAGTTTTTATTTTTTAGAATATAGCCATATTTTTGAATTTCTTGAGCTAATAAACCTGTCAATTTATTAATATGTGCAGCTATTTGCTTAATACCATCTGGCCCATGATAAATAGCATAAGCACCAGCCATCATAGCTAATAGAGCTTGAGCAGTACATATGTTAGAGGTAGCTCTTTCTCGCTTAATATGTTGCTCGCGAGTTTGCAGAGTCATACGCAATGCCTTATTACCATTAGCATCTATAGATACGCCAATGATTCTTCCCGGCATTTGACGTATATAATCCATTCTAGTAGCCATATAGCCAGCATGAGGTCCACCAAAGCCCATTGGAATGCCCATTCTCTGTGTACTGCCTACAACTATATCTGCTCCCCATTCACCTGGAGGTGTCAAAAGTGCTAATGACATTATATCTGCAGCTACTATTACTTTAGCATCAATATTTTTTGCTTTATTTATCACATCAGCATAATCATTTATTTCTCCATACTGATCTGGATATTGCACTAAAATACCAAAAACATCATCAGTAAAATCATATTTAAAAACATCAGTTACCACTACATCGTAATCCAGATATTTAGCTCTAGTGAGTACTACTGCGAGAGTCTGAGGAAACACACGTTCATCTACTACAAAAACACGAGCATCATTTTTCACTTTATCACGGCTACGTAAGTTAAATGCCATAGTCATAGCTTCTGCTGCAGCAGTAGCCTCGTCTAGCATAGATGCATTAGCTACCTCCATACCTGTCAGTTCTGTAACCATAGTTTGAAAAACTAATAAAAGTTCTAACCTTCCTTGACTAATCTCAGCTTGATATGGAGTATATGATGTGTAAAATCGAGGATTTTCTAATATATGTCTCTGTATCACACCTGGTAGTGCAGTCTCATAGTAGCCTAGTCCAATATAATTTTTAAAAATTTTATTTTTAAAAGCGAACTTCTTCATTAATTCTATGGCTTGTGCTTCATTGAGTCCTTTTCCTATTCCTATATTTAAATCTTTTTTTAGAATATCAGCTGGAATAGTTTTTTCTATTATCTCATCTAATGAAGATACACCGATGTCCTCTAACATTTTATCTATTTCAGCAGCATTGGGACCATTATGTCTGTATGCAAAATTATTCTTGTGCATAAACTAATATTTTTTAAAATTTTATAAGTGCAAAAATAAGAAAAAACTAATAATAATAATAAATGATAAAAATACATTTTTTATTATTTATTAATTTGTATTAAAAATATTGGCTTTATAAGGCAGCATTTTTTAGCAGGCATGCATCTCCATAGCTAAAAAATCTAAAATCATTATTTATGGCATAATCATAAATGACCCTCCATGGCACTGCCGAGAATGCGTCTACAAGCATAAGTAAGGTACTTTGGGGCTGATGAAAATTTGTAATTAGATAATCTGCAGATAATACCTTAGCTGGCGGCACAATAAATAATCGTGTATGTCCTTCTAATCTATTCAAATTATTATTTTCTAAAAATAATTTTAATTTTTCTATTAATAATTTTTTATCAGATAAATTTTCATATTTTCTATGCATATCATCAAATTGTTGAATATAAATAGGATATACAGAAGTATCTTCTGCGAACAATAGAAGACTTTCTAAACATCGTAGTGTAGTAGTGCCCACAATTATCCATGGTCTATCAATATTTTCGTAAAGAATATTCAGATTTTCTTTGTCTATTGAAAATTCTTCTCTGTGCATTTGATGTTCTTCTATGCTAGTTTTCACTGGTTTGAAAGTGCCAGCACCTACGTGTAATGTAATGAAAGCCTTTTTATAACCTATTTCATCTAGTGATGTGAATACTCTATCAGTGAAATGAAGGCTGGCAGTAGGCGAAGCTACAGAACCATTAACTTTTGCAAAAACTGGTTGATAATAGATTTTATCTTCGTCTACAGCTTTTCGTTTAATGTAAGGAGGTATGGGCATTTCGCCTATTATTTCTAATATTTCTGATAATGTCAGATCTGATGGTTCCCACGAAAAAGTTACTATATTTTCATTATTTGGTCTCCATTGTATATCAATGTTTAGATAAATATTTTGATTGTTTTTAGTAAAGTAATATGATAGATGATGAGAGTTTTTTAGTTTTTTAGCATTACCAATCATACATTGCCAAACAGAAGTTCCTTTTTCCTGCAGAGCTAATGGTATGCTATCTGTATTTATTGGTTCATTCAAAAGAAACTCTATCCATGCCCCAGTTTCTTTTTTTACCATTATTCTAGCTGGTATTACTTTAGTATTATTGAGAATTAATAATCCATCAGGAGGTAAATATTTTGCAATATTATAAAAAAAATCTTGGTGTAATAGATTATCTGTAGCTATCAAAATTTTTGAGCTATCACGTGGTTGCACTGGAAATTTTGCTATACGCCCTTCGGATAATTCATAATTGTAATCTTGTAAGTCAGGCAATTTCATAATTAGCTATTTAGAAAAAAGCAAAATTACAATATGATAAACGATTTAAAAAATTTTTATAAGACTATTTTGATATAATCTTTATATTTTTCTATTAGATCTTGAGTATCTATTTGGTTAATATGTGTTATTCGGTTAATTGTGTATTTATAAATTAGTTCCACATAAAAATTATTTACTAGATAAATTTTAATAAAATGATCAAATTGTTTGATAGTTAATAATTCTACACCAGACTCTAATAGTATATCTAATTTAGTATCTATATCAGTATTGATGAGTAATTCATGTACGAGTTCTTCTTTAGTCATACTTTATTGTTTTATAAAATTTTTAACATCAATAAAATAAGGAACTATAATAGCTTGAGGATAAAATTGTTTAATCAATTCATAATCATATCTAGCTTCATATTTATGAATATAAGCACCAGCCATCACTTTGTAATATGGGGAATCAAAAACAATATTTACTGTGAAATCACTAAAATTACTCGTGAAATCATTTAACAAATTTTCAGCTTTAGATTTACTGTAGTTACCCGAAAATGCTCCTAATTGTATAGAATATCCTATATAACTATTAGTTTTAGCTGCTAATCTTGTATGTTTGGCAACTAAACTATCTAAATCTGCATTATTATATACCTTAACCTGTGCATTTATAGTAAAATATGAAAGTAAAATTATTATTATAGTTAAATAATATCTCATTATTTTTTTTACAAATTTAACTAATTTTTTTGAATTTTTATTATTTTTAAATATCATTATCTCACTAATTTAATAAATCACAGTTCAGACTTTTTATTAGTGTAAATTGTCTGAACCAGGATTTGTGGGATTAAAGGATTTTGGGGTTTTGTCTTTTTCAGGGCTAAAGCCCATACCTTTTTTTATGTTCTACCTCGACCTAAAGGTCGAGGTTAATAATCTATTCTTTGCTATCTGGCCTGAAGGTCGAATATAATTGCACGTATTGTAATACGCCCCTACGATGCTTTTTTGGAGATAATACCTCTTTCTATATTACTTTGCTAACTATCTGCCACTTTAATTAACCACGACCTTTAGGTCGTGGATCTAATAAATATGTTAATCGGGCTTTAGCCCTGATAATTCTTAATGAATTCTTCATATTCTTCAATAAAAGTTAACTTTTTGTGATGTTCTTGTTGGTTTATAATATATTCTCTTACTTTTGACACTTGTGATTTGCTAACTGATGCAGCAAAATAATCATCTGCCCAATATAACATCGGTTTAATCAATTTTTGTTTATTGGCCCAAAATGATGATTCTCCTTTTATGAGATTCATAGCTTTTGATAATGACATATCAGCGTTTAGTCCAAATAAGCAATGAACATGATCTGGTTGTGCATTTATAGTGTCTATAAATATTCCTTTTGTTGATGCATTCTCTCTGATATGCTCTAATAATAATATGCGAGATTCACCTAAGAGTATGGATTCTCTATTTTTAGTTCCCCATACAGCATGTATCATTACATTAACATATGACATAATATTATAATTTTGTATTTTTTCAGGGCTAAAGCCCATACCTTTTCTTTTTTAATACCCTGACCTAAAGGTCAGGGTTAATTTTGTGCTCATTTGTGTTAATTTGTGGACTACTAACAACAATTAGATAGTTAAATAATTAACCTAACTCAAAACGTTATATAACCTTTTATAAGCTTAAAATTTAACTCTAATTTGTAAATGTAAGTCAGTTTTGTGATTACCATTGATCTCATTTAGGCCACTACTGACCACATTTCTATCAAAATAATTTGTACGAGCTAGATAAGCCCAAAAATCTAAATATTTATTTATAGTATATTTAATGTTAAAAACATATCTAGCTCCTTTATAATAATAACTCGGGAAAGAATAAGCATACAATACATCATTTTCGTAACCATAAATGCGCTCATCATAGCTATATGTATCAAAATATACGAAAGTGAAATGAAAGGAAACAGGCAAATTAGTTTGTTTGAAAGATAAAGTCTGAGATACTGCATACCCATCATGATTATAATCACTACCTTTACGATAGTTTACATATTCCACTCTAAATTTATATCTGAAGGATGGAGATAACTGAAAAGTACCATTTAATCTAAAATTGTCTTTTTTAGTTTCTATCAATCTATTTACATAAACATCTGCATTATTAAGGCTTTTAGTCTCGTGTTTATATCTAAAATAAACATTATTCTTTTTATTAAATTTATAATTAAGTTGTAGCAGAGTCTCTACTCCATCACTAGGTGCATTTACTCTATAGCGAAGCCACGGGAAAGAGAACATATCGAAATAAGCTGTAAGGTTTAAT
>JASEGF010000011.1:11080-18778 GCA_030017935.1 Bacteroidales bacterium
GTAAGGTTAGCATTTACACCAAAGTATAAACCTTGTTCATTACTTACTTTACTGCCCTCCTGCAGTGGTGAAGCATAGAATACAAAATATTTAGGATCAAAATATCTATGCAAAAGAGAAAAGGACAAATTTTTGTCAGTTACAGCCATTATACCATTGATAGTAGCTATACCACCATTAGATGAATAGGCTTCTTCACCAAAAATATTAAAATTTTTCCAAATATAACTATAATCTACAGATGCCACATTCAATTGAGTACCTGTGAATTCAAACATTCTATAAAGTTCATCACGAGAGCCTAAAGGTTTATCTAAAATAGTAGTATAAGCTGTAGCACCTATACGAAGTCTTTTATTTAATGAAATATATTTAAAGTTTGCACCGCCGATGAATTGGTTAATAGCATCTTTTTTGCTATAAGAAGATACAGTGTTGTGTAAGCCAGTCTCTACCAGACTAGAAATTACATAATCTTCATTGTTTAAAGTATCATCTTCTACACTTGCATCTATTTTTTTATAACTGACAAAGCCTAATATTTCAAAACGTTTAGAAATTTTAGCATCAAAAGCTACACCACGAAGAAATCTATTTTCATCAGCAGAGGTATATTGTCTGATACCATTAGCATTTCTCTTAGTGAAAACAGCATCTGCAGTTTTGCCAAAGCTCATACCAGTCCACATAGTAAGTCCTTGTCCTATTTGCAAATTATAATCTCCTATTGCAATAGCTTTGAATGGCCCGACATTACGCACAAATAAATGTGCTGAATAAAAATCAAATCCTTGCTTTTGAGTACCTTTGAAAAATTCTTCTCCTGGATCTTTCTCTGCTGTAAAGCCGAAACTTATTAAATTATAATATTTGAATTGATACTTGGTGTACAATTTGTATGGACTACCTAAATATCTACTATTGGGATTTTCTGCTAAAGTAGAGTCATCAATGTCTGAATACCCCTTTTGTTCTTCCAAAGTTCTCATATAGCGAATAAAAAGTTGCGAGTTTCCATTTTTCATAACCTCAGAAAAGTTGTATTTATGAGATTCTACAACGTCACTTATTTTAACAAAAGGTAAAATCTTATCAATAGTTTCTAAATCCCAGCTTTCTATAGATTGCAACTCGTATATACTCAAAAGCTTACCATTTTTTTGAATATGATCAAAAAAATTTACAATTTGAATATCTGAGAGTAGTCCTAAATTACGCAATTCATCTATAGTAGTATTATTGAGGTTAATAGGATGTGTGAGGTAATATTTAAGATTTTCTGTCAATTCGCTAAAATCTCCTTCTTCTACTCCACTCTCCTCTGCAATATATTCTATATTTTGCTGTATCTCATCTATTTCTTCTGGCTCATCTGTTACTACTTGAGCAGATAGATATGAAATAGATAAGAGAAAAATGAAAAATGTAAATAATTTTAATTTCATTACTAATAAATTATATTAGGTTGCTGACGTTCTTTTTTAAATGAATAACTCATAGAAATTGCAGGAGAAAAGCCAAGTGTCTGATGCCAGGAACTAGACACATCTATAATAAAGTTTTTAATTCTATAGCCTACACCAAAGCTCACTCGTGATGGTGTAGTTTGAAAACCACCTCTCACATATAATTTGTCATTAAAAGAAAAATTAGTACCAAATCTAACAGATGCTTTTTTATCACTTTCTTTCACTATATCGACCATTAACGATGATTGTTTAGCTATCTGATACATAAAACCTAATGAACCTACTATAGGCAATCTATCATATCCATAAGTGCCAAGTTTAGAGTGATTTAAATTAGAAACTACTGTACCGAAATATAAATTATCAATAATTTTAACTTGCAAACCAGCATCGAATCCAATAGTACCAATACCACTATATTCAGGTTGATCAGATGTAAGTAAGAAATATTTAATTGTCAGACCAGCAGCTACTCTATCTGCAAAAACTCTGGAATATCCTACAGAAAAAGTATTATACAATAGAGAACTAGCACCAAATTGAGAAATATGAGCTGATACAGTGCCAGACTCACCATTTAATACATGTGCATATGCTATATCTCTATAACCAAGCTCTTTCAAAATATATTTATTATAATAGTTAATTCCCAATTGATGATCATTTAACCATCCTAATGCAGCAGGGTTCATCATTCCAGACCAAAAGCCAGGAACAGCCGAAGCACTATTACCATAACCTACAGTAGATGCACTCTCATAGCTAAATTGCGCTGATAATGTATTAAGTGATAAAATTATTACAAATGAAAATAATAAAATTTTTCTCATAAATGATTATTTATTTAATTTTTTTTCTAATTCTTGTTGGTCTTTAACGATTTTTTCTTTCAGTTTATTCTTGAAGTCTATGAGTTTTTTCTTAAGAACATCATCACTAGTAGCTAATATTTCTATAGCTAGCAAAGCTGCATTCTGAGCAGCATTAATCCCTACTGTAGCTACAGGAATACCTGATGGCATTTGTACTATAGACAGTAGAGAATCTAAACCTTGTAAACTAGCATTAATCGGAATACCTATAACCGGTACAATTGTATTAGCAGCTACTACACCAGGTAGATGAGCAGACATACCAGCAGCAGCTATGAAAACCTTAGTGCCTTTTTCTGTAGCTTCTTTTACATATTTGGCAGTCTCATCAGGTGTCCTGTGTGCCGACAATATTTGTACATCATATTCGATGTCAAAATCAGTTAATGTATCAATAGCTTTTTTTATGATATCAAAATCTGAAAAGCTTCCCATTATTATCGAAATCATATTTATTATATTTATAAGCAAATGTATATAAAAATTTTAATATGAAAAAAATAAAAAAGAACATTCAAATAAATGTTCTTTTTTAAATGATAAAATAATTATTTAAAAATTAAGCTAAAAAGCTTAGCAAAAGACCAGCAGCGACAGCACTACCTATCACACCAGCTACATTAGAGCCCATAGCATGCATCAAAAGATGGTTAGAAGGATCATACTCTAATCCTACCATTTCAGATACTCTAGCAGCATCTGGCACAGCAGATACACCTGCATTACCTATTAAAGGATTTATTTTATTTTCTGGTTTTTTAATGAATAAATTCATAATTTTAACGCCAAGAACACCACCAAAAGTAGCTATCATAAATGATGCAGCACCCAGAGCAAAAATACCTAATGATTTAACTGTCAGAAATGTAGAAGCCTGAGTAGAAGCTCCCACAGTCAAGCCAATCAAAATAGTAACAATATCTAGCATAGGGCCACTAGCAGTTTCGGCTAATCTACGTGTAACTCCACTTTCACGAAGTAAATTTCCAAAAAACAACATCCCTAATAAAGGCAAACCTGAAGGAACTATTAAAGTTGTGAGTAAAATTCCCAAAATAGGGAATAATATTTTTTCTCTCTTAGAAATGGCGCGTGGTGGTTTCATACGTATTAATCTTTCTTTTTTAGTAGTCATAGCACGCATAATGGGTGGCTGAATCACAGGAACAAGTGCCATATAACTATATGCTGAGATAGCTATAGCTCCTATTAAGTGTGGAGCCAATCTAGAGCTTAAAAATATAGCTGTAGGTCCATCTGCCCCACCTATGATACCTATAGCACCAGCCTCTGTGGGAGCATATCCGAATAAAAGAGCTAACATTAATGCACCAAAAATACCTATTTGTGCAGCAGCACCAATAATGAATAATTTTGGATTAGACAGTAATGCACTGAAATCTGTCATTGCTCCAATACCTAGAAAAATTAATGGAGGATAAATACCTTTTATTACACCAAAATATAAATAGTTTAAAACACTACCTTCTTCGTATATTCCTATTTGCAAGCCAGGAACTGATACTATATTGCCTAGAATGATACCAAAACCAATAGGTACAAGTAAATAAGGCTCATATTCTTTAATAATTGCTAAAGCAATGAAAATAAGTCCTATAATTATCATTATTAGATTACCCCAGCTCATATTAGCAAAAGCAGTATATTCTAAAAATTTCTTTAAATTATCTACGACGAAATCTAAAAAATTCATATTTTACCCTCCTATTTCTACTAAAGTTTGACCTTCACTAATAGTATCACCTTTATGCACAAGAATTCGTTTTACTATTCCAGGACCATCAGCTTTGATTTCATTTTCCATTTTCATAGCTTCGATAATCACAAGATTTTGTCCTCGTTGAACAGTATCGCCCTCTTTTACTAATACATTTAATACTACACCAGGTAAAGGAGAATTAATTGGTCTAGTAGCTACATTAGTTGTTTGCTCTGGTATAGTTTCTTTAACAGCTTTATTCACAACAGTAGATACCAAAGTTGGGGTTTTAGGTATTTCTATATCTTTTGATAATTCCACATTGTAGAAAGTACCATTTACATTTACTTCAATTTGATTACCATCAATATTTCCTATTTCTACACTATACTTATTTCCATTAATTGTTAGGTCTATTTTTTTCATAAATTATTTTTTTAGGTAAATGAATTTTTTGTGGGGTTGGTGTTAAATTATAGAGTTTAGAGCTCCAAGGTGAATATGGTTTAGGAACTTTTTTTAGTGTAATAATTCCATTCTCATAATCATGCATACTTAATAGATATAAGTGAAGGGCAGTAGCCATAGCAGCTAATACTTCGCTACTAATTTCTTCTTCATTGTGAATAATTTCAGTTTTGAAGTCTTCCCCTTCTTTTTTGATTTCTACTCTTTTAGTTTTTACTATTGGTCTTTTAATTTTTAATATGTAGTAAAAAATTAAATATAGAAATATCAATATAATAATTACAATAGAAAAACAGATTATAGATATACCGATACCATATGGATCTAATCTTTTTACAATTTCATTTGGCGATTCATAAACTTTTATATCATTAGATAGTAATGGTGTACTAATATCTGTATTTTCCCAATTGCCATATCCATCAATAGTTCGTCTAAAAAACTCTCCTTCTTTTATTAATTTAGGATCATAAATCAAAGAATCTACTATAGTTCTTCCATCAGATAATACTAAAGCTAAATATCCAGTTTCAGTAGATAAAGTTGCTACAGTAGGGTGAAAATGTTTAGTGGTATCTAAATAAATAATTAGAAAACCATTAGCAGACAATTTCAATGCATCACTTTTAGGTAGTTGATGTTTTGTTAGATTATTTCTATCATCAGTGAGATATATTGTACCGATATTTAAGGAAACTCGAGAAGTATTATAAAGCTCTATCCACGGACTTTTATTACCTAAAGGATTTATTAAATCGCCATTATAATTAGGAGAGAACTCATTAATTCTAATATCATCCATTGTTTGTGAAAAAATAGTAACTCCAAATAATAAAAGTGTAATAAATAAAATTATTTTTTTCATAATAACACAATTATAAAGGACAATTAGAATGTTTTTTAGGTGGTAAATTTTGTTTTTTAGTAGATAAAGACATTAGAGATCGGATAATTCTATATCTTGTATTTCTAGGCTCAATGATATCATCTATATATCCATATCTAGCAGCTTCGAAAGGAGAGCAGAATTTTTCAGTATATTCGTTGATTTTATTTTCTATATATTTTTTTCTTTCCTCTTCATCCTCGATAGCTAAAATATTTTTCCTTTCGAGGATTTCTATTGCACCGCTAGCTCCCATTACAGCTATTTCAGCTGTAGGCCAAGCATAGTTAATGTCTGCTCTTAATTGTTTACAACCCATAACGTCATGAGCACCACCATAAGATTTCCTAAGAGTAACAGTAATTTTAGGTACAGTAGCTTCACCATAAGCGAAAAGTAATTTAGCTCCATGAACGATTATACCACCATATTCTTGTGTAGTACCTGGCATAAATCCTGGCACATCTACTAAAGTAATAATAGGAATATTAAAAGCATCACAAAATCTCACAAATCTTGCTCCTTTACGAGATGCATTAATATCTAAAACACCAGCTAAATAATTAGGTTGATTGGCAACTATCCCCACACTCATGCCACCCATTCTAGCAAAACCAACGACAATATTTTGAGCATATTGACCATGTACCTCTAGAAATTCTCCATTATCCACTATTCTCGTTATCACTTCTTTGACATCATATGGTTTATTTGGATTATCTGGAATAATGAAATTCAGATAATCATCCATTCTATCTATTGGATCATTAGTATCTACAAATGGAGGATCTTCTAAATTATTAGAAGGTAAATAGCTAAATAATTTACGAATAAGTAAAAGTCCTTCTTCTTCAGTATTAGCTATGAAATGAGCAACACCTGATTTGGAACTATGTACCTCTGGGCCACCTAATTCGTCATCAGTTACTACTTCACCTGTAACAGTTTTTACAACTTTAGGACCAGTAACGAACATATAGCTATTCTGCTTAGACATAATAATAAAATCAGTCAGAGCAGGAGAATATACAGCACCACCAGCACAAGGACCAAAGACAGCACTTATTTGAGGTATCACTCCTGACGACAAAATATTCCTTTCAAAAATATCCGCATATCCAGCTAAACTACGTACACCCTCTTGGATACGTGCTCCACCAGAATCATTAATACCTATTACTGGGGCTCCATTTTCCATAGCTAAATCCATGATTTTGCAAATTTTTGCCGCGTATGATTCAGACAATGATCCACCAAAGACTGTAAAATCTTGCGAAAAAACATACACTAGCCTGCCATCAATAGTACCGTAACCTGTTACTACACCGTCACCATAATATTGTTCTTTGTCTAGACCAAAATCTGTACAACGATGGGTTACAAACATATCAAACTCTTCAAAAGAGCCCTCATCTAATAAAATGTTAATTCTTTCGTGTGCTGTCAATTTACCCTTGGAATGTTGCGATTCTATTCGCTTTTGACCACCGCCTAATAAAGCTTGCTTACGCTTTTCTAATAATTGTTCTATTTTTTTTTCTATTGACATGAATATTGATTATTTTAATCGTTTTTATTTTCACATAGTTCAATTAATACTCCACCAGTACTTTTAGGATGTAGAAAAGCTATACTAAGTCCTTCAGCTCCCCTTCTCGGCTTTTCATCTATTAATTGTACATTTTTATTTTTTAATTCATCTAACACATTATCGATATTTTTTACTGCAAAAGCAATATGCTGTACCCCTTCTCCACGTTTTTCTATAAACTTTGATATTGCACTCTCTGGATCTGTACCCTCTAATAGTTCTATTTTGGTTTGTCCTATTTTGAAAAAAGCTGTTTTTACTTTTTGATCTTTTACCTCTTCGATAGCATAACATTTTATATTAAATAATTTCTCGTACTTTTCTATGCTTTCGTCTAAATTTTTTACAGCTATGCCTATGTGCTCTATATGCGATATATCCATATAAATTTTTTCGCAAAGGTAGAAAAATTTTTATGTAAAAACAAACAAAATTGAAAAATACTTTTTTAAAAAAATATTATTTTTTTAATGATTAATAAGAAATATTATTTGTATTAATATTACACCTTTATATATAAATATAAAGATTATTTATCTAAATTATTTGTATATTTAAAAACTATTTTAAACAAATTGTTTTCTTTCAATAAAAAAATTTTTTCACATTTTAATAATTATTTTTTTACTACTTTTGCAATAGAAAGTAAATAAATGGATAAAAAATTATGGAAACTAGACCATATGTTAGAC
>JASEGF010000011.1:18788-19195 GCA_030017935.1 Bacteroidales bacterium
CAGCAGATAAATATGGAGAAAAGACAGCATTTATCTCTAATGATACAGAATATAATTTTTTACAATTAAAAGAAAGTAGCTTTAGATTTGCTAATAGCTTATTAGACCTTGGTTATAGAAAAGGAGATAAAATTGCTATTTATTTACCTAATTGCATTGAATATATTTACTCATATTATGCTATTTATTCTATAGGATGCATTGTTGTGCCAATAGATTTTTTCTTAAGTCAAAATGAAGTAATAGCTATATCTAATCATTGTGAACTAAAAGGGCTCATCACTACTAATAATGCAAAATTTAATTTATTAGAATTGAGACAAGCAATACCATCATTAAAAGATATTATAACTATTGAAGAAAATTCCAAATTTTTATCATTTTGGAGATTGGCTACTAACTCTAAC
>JASEGF010000120.1:0-5272 GCA_030017935.1 Bacteroidales bacterium
AGAATTTATTTTCCTGAGATTAGTAATGATAAATTTGATGATAATACTAAAAAAATTATTGAAAGATCTATAGAAAACGATTTTATAGAGGCTTATAAGGGAATTAAATATTTACCTGGACGTTCAAAACTTGCTGTTTCTATAGCCTATTTTTATTATTTTAAACTTTTTAAAAAAATGAGAAAATTATCAAGTGAAACTATTTCTTCTAAAAGAATAAGGTTATCAAATTTCAGAAAATTTATAATAATATTAGAGCAATATTTAAGATATATAATTTTTAAAAATTATAATTTATGACAGATTTAGTGATTTTAGTAGATAATAATGATAAACCTATAGGATATATTGATAAGTTGGTTGCTCATCAAAAAGGCCTATTACATAGAGCAGTGTCTGTTTTTATTTTCAATTCTAAAAGAGAATTATTATTGCAGAGGCGAGCTTTTAATAAATATCATTCAGCTGGTTTATGGTCTAATACAGCTTGTACGCATCCCTTCCCAGATGAAACTATTTTAGATGCAGCTAACAGAAGATTATTCGAGGAGATGGGTATCAAAGATGTTAAATTATCTAAATTATTTGATTTTATATACAATGAAAAGTTGAATAATGAACTTATAGAGCATGAATACGATCATGTTTTTGTAGGTTGTTCTGATTTTCCTCCCATTTTAAATCATAATGAGGTATGTGAATATATGTATATGGATATTTATAAAATTATAAATGATATTAATGAATATCCAGATAAATATACTATTTGGTTTAAAATTATTTTTAATAGAATATTAGTGTTTATCGAAAATAATTTTACTGAAATTTGTAATAATAATTAATAATAATATATAAAAGGTTATGAAAACAAAAAATCTATTTTTTTTAGCAATAGTTATAATAAGCTTATCATGTTCTAAAACCACAATACCAGATGGTGTACAGGCATACAGTCCGTTTGATTTAGAAAAATATTTAGGTAAATGGTATGAAATTGCTCGAATAGACTTTAAATATGAAAAAGGTCTGATAAACACTACTGCAGAATACTCACTAAATAAAAATGGAACTGTAAAAGTAGTAAATAGAGGTTATGATACTTTGAAAAACAAATGGCAAGAAGCTATAGGTAAGGCTAAATTAGATAATGTTAATGATGTAGCTTTGTTAAAAGTTTCTTTTTTTGGACCATTTTATTCCGGTTATAATGTGATATCTATAGATAGTAACTATCATTATGCTTTAGTGATAGGTGAGAGTCTAGATTATTTATGGATACTATCACGGCAGCCGTATATACCTGAAAATATTAAATTAAAGTATTTGCAAATTGCAAATAAAATTGGTTATGATACTAATAAAATTTTATGGATAAATCAAAATTAAATTTTAAATAAATGAGATTTTTTTCAAAAAATATATCTTTACCAGAAATAAAAAAATTTATTTTTGTATTTTATGTCATTGGAATTATAGGTTTTTTAATACCATTTACAAGGAATATTTTCATTTTTATTACACCATTAGCACTGATATTAAATATTTATTTACTAGCCATATTTCACATTCCATATGATAGTAAACATATCATAATTTTTATTTCTATTTTATTAGTTAGTTTTTTTATAGAAGTAATAGGTGTCAAAACAGGTAAAATATTTGGTATATATAGTTATGGCGATGCTTTAGGAATTAAAATTTTAGAAACTCCGATATTGATTGGATTTAATTGGCTTTTCCTCACTTATTGTAGCACATCATTCTGGGATAATTTACATTTAAAACCGATTTTTGTCATAATATTAGCTCCATTATTAATGATACTTTTTGATATACCATTAGAGCACGTTGCACCCCAACTAAATATGTGGTCTTGGAATCAAAATAAAGTACCTATTACTAATTATTTACATTGGTATTTAGTAGCTATGATTTTTGTGTTATTATTTAAAATTTTTAAATTAAATACAAAAAATCCAATAGCTTTTACTTTATTTTTTAGCCAATTTGCTTTTTTTATATTCTTAGCAATTTTTTTTAATTTTATTATATGAAAAAAGCAAAACATAATTTTTTCATTTATAACTTTTTCCAACTTTATACTAAATATTTAATTAGAAAAAATTTTCATAAGATAGAGATAATATCAGATTTCAAAGATAAGGGATTACCTATTTTGATAATAGCCAATCATATTAGTTGGTGGGATGGATTTTGGATAATGTATTTAAATCTAAATTTAATACATAAAAGATTTCATTTTATGATGTTAGAAAATCAATTAAAGAAACATTGGTATTTTAATTATTCTGGAGCATTTTCAGTTAATCCAGGATCTCGTTCCGTTATACAATCTATAGATTATTCGATTTCATTGCTACAAAATCCTAAAAATATGTTATTTATGTTTCCTCAGGGCTTAATTAATTCTATTTATAATGATAAAATAATTTTCAAAAAAGGTATTGAAAAGATAATTGAGAAATCGAATAATGAAATACAAATAATATTATTAGCTAATTTTATTGATTATTTTTCTAATGCAAAACCTACAGTATTTATGTATCTAAAAACTATATCTAGTTATGAACTAAAAAATCAGGATATTCGATTAATTTACAATCAATTTTTTGTAGATAGTCTCCAAATTCAAAAAAATAAAATTTCATAATGTTTTATCTAGCTATAATCTCTTTTATATTAATTATATATCAATTTATTACAGTAGTTATAAATTTTATTTTTCATCAAAATATTAAGAACGAAGATTTACTTGATAATCCAGAAATATCTATCTTAATACCTGTACGAAATGAGGAAAAAAATATAAGTGATTTATTAGAAAATTTAAAAAATTTAAAATTGCAAAATTTAGAAATAATCATATATGATGATTTATCTACAGATAATACATGTCAAATCATTGAGAAATATATAAATCAAAATACCAGAATTAAACTAATAAAAGGAAAAGAATTGCCTGAAGGATGGTTAGGTAAAAATTATGCCTGCTATAATTTAGCTATAAATGCTCATGGTAAATATTTTTTATTCATCGATGCAGATGTGAGATTATATGATGATATAGTCTCTAGTGTAGTTTCTTATTCAAAAAAACATAATCTTGGATTATTATCTATATTTCCTATTCAGATTTTAGAAACTTTTGGCGAAAAAATATCAGTACCTATTATGAATTATATATTAGTTACACTTTTGCCACTAATATTTGTTAGAAAATCTCCATTTTCTGCTCATAGTGCTGCTAATGGTCAATTTATGTTATTTGATTCTGATATATATAAGTGGATAAATCCTCACGAAAAATTTAAATATTCACAAGTAGAAGATATAAATATAGCTAGATATTTCAAGAAGCTAAATATCAAAATAGCATGCATAACAGGAGATAAAAGAGTAAAATGTAGGATGTACACTTCCTACAAAGAGGCTTTGAATGGGTTTGCTAAAAATATTTTTATGTTTTTTGGTAATAAGCCTACTCTAGCTTTTTTGTTTTGGTTATTTGTTACATTCGGCTTTGTACCTGTAATGTTTTTTAATAATAGTATTCTAATTATTTATTTTTTATTATTAATTGTTATTCAGATTTTATATTCAATCTTAACTAAACAAAATCCATTTCTAAATTTATTACTTTTCCCATTACAGCTAATATTTATGATTCATGTAATGTTTTATAGTATTCTAAGAAAAAACAAAAAAGATTATCAATGGAAAGAAAGAATTATACGATATTAATAATTTTATTTTTTATATCCTTCAATTTATTTAGTCAAAATGATAAAAGGATTTATGAAGCTTATATTAGAGGCAAAATGAATGATTGGAAAGAAGTAATCGACTCACTAAACAACGCAAAATATCTAACTAATAATGAAAAACTCAACCTAATAAATTATGAATACGGTTATATAGCTTGGTGTATAGATAATGAAAAAAATGATGAAGCAAAATCCTATCTCAAAAGAGCACAAAACAGATTAGAATATTTGGAAAATATTAACTATAATTTGTCAATGATAAATGCATACAGAGCAGCTTTTATAGGTTTCGAGGTTGGTATTAATCCATTCAAAGCCCCATTGATAGGGATGAAAAGCCAATCTTATGCTAATAAAGCTATTGAGATAGATCCTAACAATTATTTTGCTTATTTACAACTAGCCAATATTTATTATTATTCTCCTGCTATAGCTGGTGGTTCTAAAGATAAAGCAATGGATTATTATTTAAAATCATTGAATATAATAGAAAGAAATCCTAATCTGATCAAAAATAATTGGAATTATTTAAACCTATTGGTTACAATTATCAATTGCTATATAGATAATAAACAATATGATAAAGCATTACAATATGCTAATAAAGTATTAAAAATAGAGCCCAATTTTTTATGGGTAAAAAATCAAATATATCCAGAATTAGTAAAAAAAACAAAATCATGAAAGAAAAAATTTTAATAGTAGGTACAGGTTTAGGTGGTTTAGCTTCTGGCCTAAGATTAGCTACTAGGGGCTATCAAGTAGTCTTTGTAGAGAAAGCAAATACACCTGGTGGCAGACTAAATATTTTAGAAAAAGAAGGCTTTAGGTTTGATACAGGTCCTAGCTTTTTTAGTATGCCATATGAATTTGAAGAATTAATGAATGATTGTGGTCTACCAATGCCTTTTGAATTTATTGAACTCGACCCATTATATACAGTGCATTTCAGCGGTAGTGATAAAAAATTTTTTTTATATAAAGATTTAGATAAATTAAGTGAACAATTTGAAAATATTGAACCTAATTTCAAAGAAAAATTTAATTTGTATTTAAACAAATCTTCTGAATTATATAATGATACAGTAAATGTAGTAATTAAACAAAACTTTGATAATATATTAGACTATTTAAAAGCTTTAATGAAAGTAAATCCTAAACATTTGCCCGTATTATTTAAAAATTTTTGGCAACAGGTAGGAAAATATTTTGAATCAAAAGAGGCTAGGCAGATAATCTCATTAGTTGCTTTTTTCCTAGGACGCACACCTTTTGATACTAATGCTATATATACTTTATTATCTCATATAGAATTTAGATACAGTGGATATTATAATGTAACTGGTGGCATGTATACGATAGTGGAAAGTTTAATAAATTTATTAAAAAATTATAATGTAGAGTTTAATTTTCAAACAGAAATAGTCGACTATTATAGTAATGGAGATAATTTAGAATACTTAATAGATAAAAATGGTAAAAAATGG
>JASEGF010000120.1:5282-6635 GCA_030017935.1 Bacteroidales bacterium
GGCAAGCAGATATTTATTTAATAAATGCTGATGCTGCATTTTTCAGAGGACAAGTCTTTAAAAGAGAAAAATATAACAATAAACATTTAAATAAAATGAATTGGACAATGGGATATCTTACATTTTATTTAGGAATTGATATAAAATTACCTCAGATAGAACACCATAATTATTTTATTGGTAGTAATTACCTACAATATTCTAAGCAGGTTATGACAGATCCTGGCACTTTAGAAAAACCATATTATTATGTAAATGTGATTTCAAGAAATAATCCTGAATGCGCACCTGATGGTTGTGAAGCCTTATTCTTTGTATGTCCAGTACCTAACCTAATTTATAAAAATAATTGGCAAGATAAAGATCAAATAATAGATAGTATTATAGTTGATTTTTCTGAACGAATAAAGCAAAATATTTCTCCACATATCATAGTGAGAGAAGTTTTTTCTCCAGAAGATTGGCGAGATAAGTTTAATCTATATCAAGGTGCTGGTCTGGGATTATCTCATAAAATGAATCAAATAGGTGCCTTCAGACCTGCTAATTTTGATGAAATTTTTCAAAATACTTTTTACGTTGGTTCTTCTACATTGCCAGGTGCTGGTTTACCAATGGTAGTCATTAGTTCTAAATTAGCTACAGAAAGAATTTTTAATTATATAAATAAAAATAAAAAATTATGAAAATATTAATTGTAATTAATGATGCTCCCTATGGTGATGATAGACCATATAATGCATTGAGAACAGCTATGACATTGCAAAAAGAACATGATAATGTCTCAGTTAAGGTCTTCTTATTTGCAGATGCTATTTTTTGTGCTAAATCTGATCAAAAAACTTCAGATGGACAATATAATATTGAGCGAATGATTAAAAGTATATTGTCTCATGGAGCAGAAGTAAAAGTATGTAGTAGCTGCGCTGCTGTTAGAGGTATAAATGAGAGCGATTTAATACCAAATGTACAATTGAGTAATATGAAAGAATTCACTCAATGGGTTATAGATTGCGATAAAATCTTATCATTTTAGTGTTTTACTATAATAGCTATATTTACTAATTTTGCATTGAAATTTTCTAAAATTTACAATGTCTGCAAATAAAAAAATTGCTATTCATACGTTAGGATGTAAACTTAATTTTGCTGAATCTTCTTTTTTATTAGATAAATTCAGAGAAAAGGATTATGAGATAGTATCTTTTAATGAAGATGCGGATATTTATGTTATACATAGCTGCACTGTTACCGCTACTGCTGACAAAAAGACTCGTCAGATTATTAATAAAGTAAAAAATGCAAAGCCCACAGCTCAGATAGCTCTCATTGGCTGTATGGTAGATAATTTAT
>JASEGF010000121.1 GCA_030017935.1 Bacteroidales bacterium
ATTGATAAAGTTAAAATATTGATACAATACCAAAATTTAAACAATTAAAATTGTTCATTAGTCAAAACCCCCCTTAATTTATCTGATATTAAAAATAATTACCCCCACACAAAGTTCTATTCATATGTTTTCTCACCTCATCGTTTAATCTTTTACTTTTAAAAGAAATTTTAATTTTATGTTTTAAATAAATATTTATATCGAAGTTTCAATGTTTAAAATTGGTAATTAATAAAAAGAGCATTTTTTTATCTTATAGTTAATAATAGCAAATTAGTATTGTTTATTTAAACCTTATTTTATTTGTAATTTTGCAAAAATTTTTAAGATGAGTTTATTTAATATTTTTAAAAAAAATACAAAAGATTCTTTAGATAAGGGATTAGAACCTACCAAAAGCAATTTATTCAGTAAAATACATCGCCTTATTGTAGGTAAAACCTCTGTAGATGATGAATTATTAGATGAATTAGAAGAGATATTAATAGAAGCAGATGTGGGCATCAAAACTACTATTAAAATTATTGATTTAATAGAAGCAAAAGCTAAGCAAACCAGGTATACATCTGATACTGAGTTGGATGGAATTGTTAAATATAGTATTAGAGAAATTTTAGAGCAAAGCTTATCAAATATGCCAAAAATAGAAGACAGTGATGCCAAACCTTATGTGATTTTGGTAGTTGGTGTCAATGGAGTTGGTAAAACGACAACAATAGGTAAATTAGCATATCAATTTAAAAATGCTAATCAAAAAGTTGTTCTAGGAGCTGCAGATACTTTCAGAGCTGCTGCTGTAGAGCAATTAAAATTATGGGCAGAAAAAGTAGGGGTAGATATTGTAGAGCGTGGTATGAATGTAGATCCAGGAGCTGTAGCTTACGAGACTGTAAATATAGCAAAATCAAAAGATTATGATGTGGCTATCATAGATACTGCTGGCAGATTGCATAATAAAACAAATCTAATGAACGAGCTTGGTAAAATAAATAGGGTAATTAAAAAAATTATTCCTGAAGCTCCTCATGAAGTTTTATTAGTCCTAGATGCCTCTACTGGACAGAATGCTATTGAGCAAGCTAAACAATTCCTATCAATAACAAATGTAAACGCTATTGCTCTAACAAAATTAGATGGTACTGCTAAAGGCGGCATAGTAGTAGCCATAGCTGATGAATTAAAAATACCTATCAAATATATTGGCGTGGGTGAAAAACTCGATGATTTACAACTTTTCGACGCAAAAATATTTGTAGATAGCTTATTATCATGACAAAAAAATCATTATCAATAGTTACTCTTGGCTGTCCTAAAAATCAAGTAGATAGTGAAAAATTAGCATCTGCTCTTTCATATTCTTTTATTGTTGAGCATGAAAAAGAAGTGGCAGATTATGTAATCATTAATACTTGCTCTTTTATTTTACCTGCTAAAGAAGAAACTATCAATACAATTCTCGATTATATTGAATTGAAAAAGCAAGGATTGGTAAAAAAAATTATTGTTACTGGTTGTATGGCTCAATTATATAAAAAAGATTTATTAGATAATCTTCCTGATATTGATATGATATTTGGGCTTAGTGAATATGACAAATTAGTAGAAACTTTAACAAAAAATCAAAATGTTAATGTTACTAATGATCGTATTTTGTCTACGCCTAATCATTATGCTTATTTAAAAATTGCTGATGGGTGCGACCACTCATGCTCTTTTTGTACTATTCCGATGATCAGAGGAGCTTATAAATCTATTCCTATTGAAGATTTAATAAATGAAGCTAAAAATCTCGCACATAAAGGCGTGAAAGAACTTATTCTAATAGCTCAGGATACTACATATTATGGCATAGATATTTATCATAAACAAAAATTACCAGAGCTATTAGATACTTTAGCTTCATTAAATCTATTCTCATGGATTAGACTTTTATATACTTATCCGATTAATTTTCCCCTGGAACTAATAGATGTTTATAATACTCATAAATCTATAGTGCCATATATACATTTACCTCTGCAGCATTGTGATGATAAAATTCTAGAAAATATGCGTCGTCCTTTTGGACAAGAAGCTATTACCAATCTAATAAAAATTTTGAGAACTTCTATTGCTGATTTAGCTATACGTACAGATTTCATTGCTGGTTATCCATTAGAGACTAATAAAGAGTTCAATAAATTAAAGAATTTTATTAAAGAGATGAATTTCGAACGAATGGGCTTATTCGAATATTCTATTGAAGAAAATACGCCAGCAGCTTTATTACCTCAACATGGTGATAAATTAAAAGTTAAAAGAACTCAAGAGTTAATGGATCTCCATGCAGAATTATCTCTATCTAGGAATAGATCTCTAATAGGGAAAAACTTAAAAGTGATGATAGATAATAAACTCGATGATAACTTATATGAAGCTCGTAGCCAATGGGATGCTCCAGAGATAGATCAAGTAGTATTTGTTAATTCAAATATTCAACTACAAAGTGGACAAATCGTGGATGTGTATATAAATGATGCAGGTAATTTTGACCTTAGTGGTGAGTTGGTGAGTGGGTGACGAGGAGAATGGGAGATGGGGTGAAGAGGTGATAGGTAAAAGGTAAAAGGTAAAAGATTTAAGGGTTTAGAAGTTGATTAGTGATAAGTGATAGGTGATATGGTTACTGTGAGACGAGGAGACTATGGGGAGAAAAGGTGGTAGAAAGATAGTGAGACTATGAGTAAAGGTTTAATAAAACTATAAAATTTGATTAACTATTTTATCCATAATTAAAAAAAATCCTATATTTATAAAAAATATACGATATGTATTTAGCCAATGATAATACAATATGTGCTATAGCTACTCCTCAAGGTATAGGTGCAGTTTCTATGGTGAGAGTAAGCGGTGCCCAGACTTTAGATATTCTAAAAAAACTAACTCACAGAGAGCAATTCAATATTAGGCAAGCTTATCTTTGCGAAATTTTTGATGATAATGACAAACTGTTAGATGATGCTGTCATACTTTTTTATAAAGCTCCTCATTCATACACTGGTGAGGATGTGGCTGAAATATTCATCCATGGTTCTCTGTATATACAAAAAACTTTATTAGAAACATTAATTAATTGGAATGTAAAATTAGCTGAGCCTGGTGAGTTTACTTATAGAGCATTCATTAATGGCAAAATGGATTTGCTACAGGCAGAGGCAGTAAATGATTTAGTTTTTTCTACAAATAGTAATTACCATGATATTGCACTGAATCAATTAAGGGGAGGTTTTTCTAAAAAATTAAATATTTATAGAACAGAACTTATCAATTTAACAGCATTATTAGAATTGGAAATTGATTTTGCTGAAGAAGATGTAGAGTTTGCCTCGAGAGATAAATTAAAAAGTACTATAAAAGAGCTAATAGCTGAAGCTGATAGACTCATCGATTCATATAAAAATGGTAATGTAGTCAAACGTGGTATTCCGATAGCTATCATCGGTAAACCCAATGTGGGTAAATCAACTCTCCTAAATGCTATATTAAATGATGAAAAAGCAATCGTCAGTGAAATACCAGGCACTACTCGTGATGCTATAGAAGATCAAATTACTTACCAAGGTTTTTCTTTTAGATTTATTGATACTGCTGGGCTGCAAACTACTGATGATATCATAGAAAATATTGGAATAGAACGCTCCTATGATAAAATGAGAGAATCATTCATCATATTGTACCTAATCGATATCACTGAATTTGATTATTACAAATTTTTAGAAGATCTACAAGAAATGAAAAATCAAATTAATGACTTTGATAATAAAAAAATAATCTTGGTTTTTAATAAAATTGATCTAATAGAAAAAATACCATCTCATTTGTTTGATTTAAAAGATTATGATAAAGTTTTCATCTCAGCTAAAAGAAAAGAAAATTTAGAAATTTTATTAGATGAGATTGTAAATTCCATAAAAAATATGGTAAATTTAAATGAAGATACATTGATAAATATAAGGCATTATGAGGCTTTCAAAGAAATTAAATTTAGCTTAGCCAAAGCTCTAGAAGATATAAATAAAAACATGCCTAACGATATAGTCTCTTTTGACCTACGCCAAAGTATTGATAACATAGGTAGGATAACAGGTGAAATCGTAAATAATGACATTCTAGATCATATATTCGCCAATTTCTGTATAGGTAAATGACATTTTAAATAAAATATTCAAAATGATTTTAAAAGGGACAATTATGAAAGCAATAAATTCATATAATTAAAAAACTGTATTTACTCAATAACCATAAAATTATATTGAGCTATTAAAAGTTTATCAATTCTGGAGAATATCTGTTAAAAGAAATAATTTTTTATAAATGTAAACCAAATGTAATCCATAAAATGATTCTATTTTTATTTAATGTAAAAAAAATATATATAAATTTGCATAAAATGTAAAAACTATGAAAAAATCAGTAATTATTTTGATCGTTTTAATCTCATTATTAATGGGAAATATTTCAAAAGCTCAAAATGTAGGCATAGGAAATACTTCATTCACACCTCATGCATCTGCGGGGTTAGAAATTCAATTTACAAATAAAGGACTCTTGATACCACGAGTAGCCCTTACTAGTGTTAATGATGTAACTACTATTCCATCACCAGCTACATCCTTATTAGTTTATAACAATGGGACGGGAGGTTTAACTCCTGCTGGTTTTTATTACTGGAATGGGTCGCAATGGCAAATGATCGGTAGTGGTGGTGCTAGCTGCAATACTCTAGAGCAAGCATATAATTGTGGTGGTAATGGTGCAGGCAGAGTTATTAATACAAACTATGGACGTGTAGAAATGAAAATGGCATCATCAGCCACTAATACTGAGGCACTCTATGTAGAGTCTAATAAAGGTACTCAATCAGCTCCTACTGCTGGCATCCAGATTAATCAAAATCAACACGGTGTAGCCTTACAAGTAGGAACCTTTTTAGGTGCTAATTTATATAATGCTATTGAAGCTACTAATAATACTACCAATACAAGTACTTCTTATATACCTGCTGGAGTTGCCGGCTTCTGCTCTAGCAGTGGCAAAGGTGCAGGTGTATGGGCAGAATATGATGGCACTAATACAGGGTCATTTGGTTTATATGCAAAAGCCTCTGGTAATAATTTTGGTGCTATTATGGTATCTCCTTATGTAGGAGCTGATATAGAAGTTACTAATGCCTCTGGCATAGCTCTCCAAGTAGTATCTGCCGGTGCTAGCTATACTAATCCAGCCTCACTTATTAGAGGATTAGTTCAGATGGATATAAGCGATAATATAGATTGCCAAACCGTTATATTCAATAATCTAGCTTTTGAGCCTACATTTGCTCCATCTGTCCCAGGCTTTGGTATGCTAGGTACAAGTAGCACTCCTTGGTTTCAAGGATATGCTGTTGCTTGGAATGCGCCCTCTAGAAGAGATCTTAAACGTAATATTACATACATAGATAATGATATAGAAAATTTGTTTATACAAGATATCAAAAATCTAAAACCAACAATATATAAATATAAAAATGAAAAAGATGATTTCGATAGCAACAATGCAGCAAAAACTCGCTACAATGCTCATATAGGCTTTATAATAGATGAATTACCCGACTATGTACAGGATAATACTTTCTCTGCAGTAAATATTTATAATCTAAGCACTCTAGCACTAATAGGAGCTAAATATGCAATAGAGCAAGTAGAGGAGCTACAATCGCAACCCATTACTACTTTTGGCATAGCACAAATGAATGGACAAAATGAAGTACGCATAAACTTTGATAATGACTTTATTTCATCAAAAAATAATTCAGAATCACCTGTCATCACTATCACTGCAGCAGCGCCAGGAGAATATTATATCAAAGCAATAGATAACAATGGTTTCACAGTAGCTTCTACTAATCCCACATTCCAATTTCATTGGGTTGCTTATGCTAAAAGACAAGTGAAAGAACAGAATACTGTAAATAACATAGATCCTCAACTAATGAGCTGGCTCAGAGTAGATACTGCAAAAAAAGAGCAAATGAGACAATGGGGCATGAGCCTCAAACAACCTGAACCATTAAAACTTTTAGGTGATAGAAGTGTAATAAATGCTACTTCACCTAGAATGAAAAAATAAAGTTTTTTAGAAAAAAAATTGAAGGGAGAAATATTTTTCTCCCTTTTTTTTAACTTATAAAATAGCCTTGGCAGAAATCGAACCTGCATCAAAAGTTTAGGAAACTTCTGTTCTATACATTGGACTACGAGGCCTTTTAATATTGAAAAATAATTATTTTGAAGCAATATAAAATTTTTCTAATTCTATAAAAAAATGAAATTGTGTTGATGTAACGGATCTTTCTGAAAAATATTAAAGAAAAACATGTAAATGTTAATGTGGATTTGGTTTTAATTTCATGAATTTAATAAGTTAATATAATTAAAAAATTGGATTTTCTAAATAACCATCAGGCTATTTAGCTATTGAAAGATTATTAATTCTGGAGAAGATACGATAAAACAATATTTTAAATTATTTATATTATACAAATCATTTTATTTGGGTTTCAATTTTCAAAAACTTCTTTTTAATCGTTGAAACGGTTTTGTTATTCGTT
>JASEGF010000122.1 GCA_030017935.1 Bacteroidales bacterium
GCTTGCGCAGATTGGAGTACAGACTTTACACCATGGACATCTTACGATGGCGATGGCAAAACCACTTATCAATCTGCTGATTGTAATTTCACTGGTGAGGGAACAGCATTTGGCTTTATGGCATTCAATCCATCATTAGCAGGATGCTTTGATACTCATGGCGGACAGAGATGTGGTGTATCCATATGCCCTGCTGATGCTACAGAATCTGATGACTGGATTATTTCTCCTCAAATACAAATGAATAATAATGGCTCTATAAGTTTTTGGGTTTATTCACCCAAACCAAGCACATGGGGAAATGAAACTTATGATGTTTTAGTATCTACTACTAATAATCAACCTTCTAGCTTTACAGCTATAGCCACAGATGAAATAGCTCCAAATTCTTGGACTCAAAAAACCTATTCTTTATCAGCCTACAATAATCAAGCAATTTATGTAGCTATCAGGCATAGGGTAACAGATAAATTTATGATGTTAATCGACGATATAGAATTAAACGCTGGTACTGCTTCTGCTCCTATCGCATCATTCACTTATAGCCCATCAAATATTTGCAAAGGTATGCAGGTGCAATTTACTAATACTTCTCAAAATGCTACTTCATACAGCTGGTCTTTTCCAGGAGGAAATCCATCTACTAGTACCCAAACTAATCCTGTAGTTACATTCAACACTGCTAGTACTTATACGATAACATTAACAGCTTACAATGGTACTTTATCAGATACTTACTCACAATCCATTACTATAAATCATATACCACAAGCTCCTACCATTTCTACCATAAGTAATAATCCTATTATATTACAATCTAGTGCTACTAGCGGTAATCAATGGTACAAAGATAATAACCCGATTCCTGGTGCTACCAATCAAACCTATCAAGTAGTAACTAATGGTACTTATTTTGTAAAATTAACTGCTAATGGGTGTACTTCAGGTCCATCAAATTCAATATCAATCACTAGCATTAATGATTATAATTCTGATGAAATCATTATCTACCCTAATCCAGCTCAAGATATTTTATATATTCAAACTAATTATACTATTTTAGAAGCTATACTATATGATAATCTCGGTAGATTAATAACTAGTACAAACGAACAACAATTAAATTTAGAAAATGCTACTAATGGAGTTTACCACTTAATAATTAAACTACAAGATAAAGTTATCAGCTTGCCTGTAATAATTAAAAAATGATTTAAGTTCTATTCAATAATAAAACTTTTCTAAAAGACTAATTTATTCAATAGACTATTAACAAGAGTATTTATTAAAATATTCTTTGATTATATTTTCATTAATTTTGATTAATTTAGCAATTAATTACTTGCCAAGCTAAATATAACAATGAACGAAATTAATTTTTTAGATTTATCATTAGAAGAAGCAATAACCTTATTACCTCAATCTGAAATTAAAACTAAAAAAATTACAATTAATAAATGTAAATTACTAAATAAAGAATTAAATATTAGCAAGGTTAAAGATTTAATTTACCATTTCCCATATAGATTTTATGATAAAAGAGAATTCAAAAAAATTAATGAAGCTAGTAGGTTTTTTAATCAATTTATATTATTGACAGGAGTTTTTAAGAAATTTTATGAAGAAAATTTAGGTAAAAAAAGAGTCCTCAAAGGTGTATTTGCAGATGCAACAGGCTCAATAGAAATCACTTGGTTCAATCATTATGATTGGGTAAAAGATAAGATAAAAACAGACATTCAATATGTATTATTTGGTAGAGTTAGTTATTATAAAAATTACTACATTGCACATCCCGAAATTAAAACTTTAGAAAAATTCCTAGAAACAGAAGAATATAAACATCTACATCCTATATATAGCACAACAGAACGTTTAGCTAAAGCTGGGCTAAATTCTGATGGAATAATGAATTTTATTAAAATTGTTTTACCCAAAGCTATTGAATCCATTAAAGAACCATATCCAGAAAATATACTTAAACGTGCTAATTTAATATCCATCCACGAAGCATTACAAAATATCCATTTCCCTAAGACAGAAAAAGATCATGAAAAAGCAATATACAGAATGAAATTTTCTGAAGCTTTTGACTTGCAAATATTCTACGCTTATCAGAATGCTGTAAAAGATAAGCAAGAAACTCCATATAAATTTACTAAAGTTGGCAATTTTTTTAATGAATTTTATAAAAAAAATCTGCCTTTTGAGCTCACAAAAGCACAAAAAAAAGTACTTAGAGAAATATGGGATGATCTACGTAGTGGTAGACAAATGAATAGATTATTACAAGGTGATGTAGGCAGTGGTAAAACTATTGTAGCTTTAATGTCAATGTTATTAGCTTTGGATAATGGCTATCAAGCATGCCTCATGGCACCCACAGAACTTCTCGCACAGCAACATTTCAAAACTATTTCTTCACTTTTAAAAGGCTTACCAATAGAAGTAGATTTATTAATAGGTAGTACTACTGCAAAAAAAAGAAAGTATTTATTAAATGATTTATTAGAAGGTAAAATAAATATTTTAATAGGCACGCATGCTCTTATAGAGGAAGTAGTACAATTCAAGAATTTAGGATTAGTGATAATAGATGAGCAACATCGTTTCGGCGTTATACAGAGAGCAAAGCTGCATCTCAAAAGTGATTATCCGCCTCATGTTATAGTTATGACAGCCACACCAATACCACGCACCCTTACCCTTACTGTTTATGGTGATCTTAGGGTATCTATCATTGATGAATTACCCCCAAATCGTAAACCAGTAAAAACTACTTACATACCATCAGCTCTCAGGTATCAAGCTTGGGATTTGATGAGGAATGAAATAAAAAAAGGACATCAAGCTTATGTGGTTTATCCACTTATTGATGAAAATGAAAAAATAAATTTAATAGCTTTAACAGAAGGATACAATGCTATAATAACTGAATTTCCTCCACCTAAATACAGTGTTGCTATGATACATGGCAGAATGAATTCTCAAGAGCGTGATGAGATTATGTATGATTTCTCAAAAGGGAAAATCGATATTTTAGTTGCTACCACTGTAATAGAGGTCGGCGTAGATGTTCCTAATGCTAGTATAATGATTATAGAAAATGCAGAAAGATTTGGCTTAGCTCAGCTACATCAATTACGTGGTAGAGTAGGTAGATCTTCTGAACAAGCATATTGTATGCTTATAGGAGGAGAAAATATTAGTGAAAATGCAATACATAGATTAAAGGTTATGGTAGAAACTACTGATGGCTTTAAAATAGCTGAAGAAGATTATCGCTTGAGAGGTCCTGGAGAAATAGAGGGTGTCAGACAAAGTGGAGAAAGATTTTTTAATATTGTAGACCCCATAAATGACCAAAATTTAATAGAATATACAAATAAATTTGCACAAGAAATAATCAAAAATGACCCACTTTTAGAAAAACCAGAAAACAAATTATTACATTTTATAGTAGAACAATTCAAAATTCAAGGCTTATCATTATCAAATGTTGGATGATAAAATAAAAAAATGACCATATTATTAAAACAAAGGGCATTTTTTTATTTGAATATCTTTGAAAAAATTATAATTCTATAACGAATATTGTAAGTATTCAAATTTTAGCTTACCACATAAGAAATAAATCATATTGATAAAGTTGTTAATATTTCCATAATCTATAGCTTCCTTTTTAGCGAGTTGAAATTTATTATTTATTTCCTTCGATTACACCAGTAATAATTTTAGCTTTAATGTTATTAACAATGGTAGTCCAGTGTACTTTATTTATAAAATAATATCTTTGATATATTATGGCTTTTATAAATGTAATGCTACTCTAAATAAAACCATAGAATCAAATGTTTTTATAATCACCTAATGATTTTCTTTTTAATTTCCTCGTATTGCATTCTAAAATTTTTATCAACTTCTAATAAACTATTAACATTTTTAATAGCATACGCCACAGAAGAATGCTTACGATTACCAGTAAGTTTACCAATTTCGCTAAGAGTAAGTTTAGAATATTTGAAAGCCATATACATAGCCATATGTCTAGCAATAACGATTTGTTGTTTACGCGATTCACACTCTAAATCTTCTATAGATATAGAGAAGTAATCGCACACTATATGCTTGATCATATCATAAGTAATGTCTTTTTGATTACATTTGATATATTGATCTATTAAACTTTGCACATCCGAAATATCAAGATCTTTTTTCACAAAAGTAGAATGAGCTATGATGGCAATTAGCACACCTTCGAGCTCTCTAACGCTATCTTTTACTTTTTTTGCAATATAATCTATGATTTCATCAGATAATTGGATACCGTCTTTTTGAATTTTTTTTCTAATAATAGCTTTTCTAGTGTCATAGTCTGGTTTAGTGAGCTCAGCAGTAAGTCCCCATTTGAATCTGCTCAAGAGTCTTTCTTCAATGCCATCTAGCTCAATAGGAGCTTTATCTGAAGTTAAAATTATTTGTTTACCTTGTTGATGTAATGAATTAAAAATTTGGAAAAAAACTTCTTGGGTTTTAGGTTTATTAGCTAGATGATGAATATCATCCATTATCAAAAGATCTACAGATTGATAAATTTGAATGAAATCAGCAATATTATCAGATTTAACGACTTTGACAAACTGGTTGAGAAACTCAGCTGTATTCATGTAAAGAATAACTTTATTAGAGAATTTTTTTCGAGTTTCTAAGCCGATAGCATTCACAAGATGCGTTTTACCAAGACCAGTAGCACTATATAGAAAAAAAGGATTAAAAGAAGTAAGACCAGGATTATTAGCAATACTTAGACCTACAGCTCTAGCTAACCTATTACATTCACCTTCTACAAAATTGTCAAAGTCCAGCATTTCTATCAAATTACTATCAATAGAATAAGTTCTAATGCCCGGTATTAGAAAAGGATTAGGTAAATGAGTAGTATTAGCAGCATTAGCATTTTCAGATTTAAAAGGTAAGTGTATATCAGGATTAGTAGTAGCTACCTTATCATTAGATGGCCATTGTAGTGTAGACGAATCATCATTTTCTTTGGTAATGACTACTTGATAGTAAAGCTTAGCATTAGGTCCTACGAAATTTTTTAAAGCACTTTTAAGAACATCGATGAAATGTGCCTCAATGTATTCATAATAGAAGGATGATGGCACTTCTATGGTTAGAGTATTGTCTTCAAAAGCTAGAGGTTTAAGAGGCAGAAACCATGTTTTAAAATTTTGAGAATTAACATTTTCCTTAATAAAGTCTAATATATTATTCCATAATAGATCTAATTTAGATATGCTTTTTTGAGTAATTTTTTTGTCTAATTCCTTCATTTTTAAAACCTTAATTAATAGTTAATATACTTTCCTCAATTTAAATAGCAAAGGTGCATAAAATTTTTTGAATTAAAAAATTTTTTTACACATTTTTATAAAAAATTTTTTCAGTTTTATTATCAGCGAATAAGAAATCACCAGTTGAGTTAAAATAGCAGTCTAGTTGTGTCATTTGCACTCCAGCATAGGCATTTTGAGTTATCATCACTGGCTTGCTATCTCTATTATAAATAGATATAGGTTTAGGTAGGAAAGTGTGACTATGACCACCCAAGATAATATCAATATTAGAGCTAGATTTAGCTATTTCTACATCACCTATTTTGCCATCATCACCTTTATAACCTAAATGTGATAAACAAATAATCAAATCGCATTTGTAGTCTTTTTTTAAAAGATAAGTCATTTCGGCAGCAGTCTGCATAGGATCTTTATATTTAGTATTGCCCCAAATATACGGATCTATCAATCCTTTAGGGTCTATTCCTAATCCAAAAACGCCAATTTTTATTTTATTAAATTTATAAATTTTATAAGGATTAACGATTTTTGACAATTTATTATGATTAGCAAAATCATAATTAGAACTAATAACATCAAAATTAGCTAAAGATAAATTTTGTGCTAAAGTATCTAGCCCTAGATCAAATTCATGATTACCTAAAGTAGTAGCAGTATAGTGCATTTTATTCATATACTCTACTTCTATTTTTCCTTTATAAATATTAAAATAAGGGGTACCTTGATAGAAATCGCCAGTATCGAAAATTAATACATTATCATTAGAACGCAACACATTATTTATCAGATAAGCTCTGCGACTATAACCTCCCTGATTAGGGTATCTATAATGATTTTTAGGCAAAGGCTCCACCTGACTATGAGTATCATTAATATGTAGAATAGTAACTTTTTGAATGCCAAGCTCTTCATAAAAATTATTGTTAGTAGCGGATTTAGAAACTTTAGGTAACAGCAAACCTAGTCCTATACCAAGAGAATATTTAAGGAAATCGCGTCTATCATTATTCATACATAAACCTCCCATCTATTTTAGCAAAAGCTGCTTTATTTTGAGATGTCAATAATTTATAATGTTCAATAATAATATCACGAATGAGAAAAGGAGTATCTATGCGCTTGATAGGATTTAATAATCCCGACAAATTGTCACCTCCATTAGCTAGATAATTAGATGTAGCAAC
>JASEGF010000123.1 GCA_030017935.1 Bacteroidales bacterium
CGCTTTGTGCTTTGAGACCTTGGTAGTCTACTACATCTGCATTTTTTTGTTTTAAGAGGTAAAAAAGGCCATCAAGGAATGCTAAATGCTCTTGTTTGCCCATAGATAAATGTTCTACTAGATTATCAACTAATTGTTTCATAGCTTTTTATTTTTTACAAAATTAATTAAAATTTGGAAATGTAATCAAATAAATTTCCAAACAATAAAAATATCAAATTTTACTTCCCCCACACATTTTTATTAAATACATAATTTTTTAATATCTTTGTAAAAAATTTTTTGCTTATGCTTTTTAGAAAACAAAACATCGTATTGTTCATCGGATGGATTTTATTGATTTTATTATTTTTTATTCCCTTTATTAGGTTAGTAACTCCTAGTTTTATACCTCTTTCTATTTATGATACTAATTCTCCTATTCATCCTATCGGCTGGTTATATGCTTTGATGGTTGTTCATATTTTAATGGTTTTATTAATACCCATCATTATTTATTATGTTAGAAATTTGGTAGTTCAATTAAGGTTAAATGCTGTAGCTTTTTTCCTAAATGTGCTTTTATTACTTGGTATGTTGCTAATACCTGATATCTGGGCTAAAAACGGTTTTTTATTTAAATATGATACTTGGGGTGTTTTAATACCTATTATTTCTTTTATAATGATAATTCTAGCAAATAAATATATTAGATCAGATATTCAAAAAATTAGCAGTGCTAGTAGGTTAAGATAATTAATAATTTTTTTGATTTAAAAAAAAATTATGTATCTTTGCAATTGGGGTAAGTCCTACACAACCAGCTCCTGCGAACTCCCCCAGGTCCGAGAGGAAGCAAGGGTAAGTGGTCGTAGCGGTGTGATGTAGTGTGCTTACCCCTTTTTATTGTTTTAAAAATTTTACTCTATTATGAAATTGTTTATTAATACAATAAATATCGAAGATGTTAGAATTATTAAAGATTTTGATATAATAAGTGGTATTAATATTGAGCTATCGGATATAGAAGCTTTAGGTATTAAAGATAATAATCAGATTTTAACTCATTATAATTCTATTTGCAATTTGATTAAAAAAGAATTACTAGTAAATATTAAAGCTAAAGATTATGAGAATATTTTAAGAGAAGTAGATATTTTAATGTCTATTAATGAACTTATTACTGTTAAATTGCCTGCTACTACTGATGGAATAAAAGCTATTGTTAATTTATCAAAACAAAAAATTAACACTTTATGTGATAGCATCATGTCCGCTTCTCAAGCAATTTTAGCTGCTGAGGCAGGTGCTTCTTATATTAATATACCTATGATAAACACCAAACAATCTGGTATCGATTCTATGCATTTAATCTCTCAAATTATTAATATCTATAATGAGCAAGGATATGATACTTTTATTTTAGCTGACCAGATTTCTAGTGCTATAGAGTTATCTCAAATAGCTATTTTAGGTGCTGACGGCCTTATCACTAATATGAGCACTTTTCTAACTTTTTTTAATAATACAATAAACATCGATGATTGACATTGTGTTTAATATATTTTAACAAATTTGATAATTCATAAAATAATATGTTATTAAAGATTCATCCAGAAGATCCTCCACAAAGGCAAATTAATAAAATAGTAGAGATACTAAATGAAGGTGGTATTGTGATAATTCCTACTGACAGTGTTTATGCTTTTGCTGCTAATCCATTTAATAAATCTGCAGTTGAAAAAATTTCTAGAATAAAAAAAATAGATTTCAATAAAGCTACTTTTTCGTTTTTAGGATCTAATTTATCTATTCTCAGTGAATATACTAAACCTATTCCTAATGAAATTTTTAGATTAATGAAATCTGTCTTACCAGGTCCATATACATTTATTTTACCTATTAATAATAAAATACCTAAAATTTTAGAAAATCGTAGAAAAACTATTGGAATACGTATACCAGATAATAAAATTGTCCATGCCATTGTAGACACTATTGGGCATCCCATAGTTTCTTCTTCTATTAAAGTAAATGATCAGGTAGGCAATGAATATATTTCAGATCCAGAGCTTATCTATGAAATGTATATGGATTTAGTAGATGCTGTTATAGATGGAGGTCCAGGTGGTCTAATACCTAGTACTGTGATAGATGCTACTGGTGAAATACCCGTTTTAGTTAGAAAGGGAGCAGGACCAGTTAATTTTTTAGATTTAGTAGATGAAGGAGAAAATATTTAACTTTTTTCATTATAAGATTAAAAATAAATCCATTGAAAATTATTTTAATGTTCTAAATAATGATTCCATTAGAATAGAACGAATTATTTCCTTTGGGCAGCAAAGTCCACCAGATTTTTGGTATGATCAAGATGAGAATGAATGGATAATGTTACTAAAAGGCAAGGCTAAATTAGAATTTATAGATAGAAAAATTACTCTACAAAAAGGAGATTGCTTACTCATCCCTGCTCATGAAAAACATAGAGTAGCTTATACTCATAAATACAAACCTACTATTTGGTTAGCAGTCTTTTTTAAATAAAGTAAATATATCTATCAGCATAGTATATAGCTCAATCAAAAGAGATGTAATCAACTAATTTATTATATATCAATATCTTACTAAAAATTTAGTTTCCACTTATCTATTTCTATTTTTTTAAAATCTATACTATCTGGCAGATTATTTATTTCTTTTTTATTTCCTATGATATATACATTATCAGCATTAGAAATTATAGGATTATTAACATAAAATGAATGAGTTTTTACTTTTTCATTTATTTCATATTTATTTTTTGCTTTACAGAAATAATATGTACAAAAATCATCTATTTTTGACTGAATATTTGGTAAATCTACTGAATCTGGTTTAATAATAAGATAATTAAACTTTTCTTGTTCTTTTTGCCCAATTATTGTATATTGATAATTTAATGATTCAAAAGAGGGATTGTATTGAATTCTTTTTATTAACGATAAATTATATGTTATACCAAAGAGTAAGACAGCAGTTAATAAATATGGGAAAATTTTTATTTCTTTAAAATAAATTTTAATTGTTATCAATATAATTATTATTCCTATCATTATTGCTGACAATGGCGTTAGAAAAATATTAGGTATAGTAGAGTAAGGTAAATCAGATACCATTCCGATAAAATTTATAAATATTTTAACTAAAAATGAAAATATTATTGCAATAAATTCACCTATTACAGGTATAAACGAGAATATTAGTGTAATAAATCCCGCATAAATCAATAAAGAAGCGAATGGTACTGCCATTAAATTTGCAATTATAAAATAAGTAGGAAATTGATGAAAATAAAATAATGTAAATGGTAATGTGCCTAACTGTGCAGCCATGGTAACTGATAACGAACCAATTACCCATTTAAGCCATTTTTTATGTGTTTTGAAAATATTAATGAATGGAGTATAAAAAAAGAATATACCTAATACAGCTGAAAAAGATAACTGAAAACCTAATGAGTATAATTGCAATGGATTAACAACTAAAATAATCAATGCTGCAGCTGCTAATGAATTATAATTATTCACATTTCTATTGATTACTGGGCCTAATTGTAATAATGTAAGCATAATAGCTGACCTAACTACTGATGGCATAGCTCCAACCATCAATGTATAAAGCCATAATGTTATTATTGCTAGTGGTATTGTAATTTTATTTTTATATTTTAATGGAATTATTAATGAAAATAGTAGATATATTGCTCCATAAATTACAGCCACATGAAGTCCAGAAATAGACAAAATATGTACAACTCCTGCTTGTTGAAAGTCTTTTAGTATTTCTGCATCCATTACATCTTGATATCCTAATAGCATTGCACTAATTAAGTTAGCAGATGTGCTATCTTGAATATTTTCATAAATTAATTTTATTAGTTTATTTCTAAATATTAAAAATTTCTCTAATATATTACTTTTGCGCTCAATAATTTTGAAATCATAATCATTTATATAACCGATATGATATATTTGTAGGTTTGCTAAATATTTAGCATAATCAAATTCATATGGGAATCTGATTTCGTTAGGTGATTGTAAAGAATTTCTAAATAAAATCGAATGATTTGTTTGATTAAAACTATCAATAGGTAAGTTAAGATATAATAATACTTTACCATTGGTATTGATCCATTGGCTATCTATTAGCATTTTATTGATCTTTACTGTAGCTTTAGTTTTAGTTTGAGAAAAAGACTTTGCATTTAGTATATCTCCATATAGATATGATGCTTGATCAATATAATTTTCATAGTAATCTACCCTATTCTTTTCATCAATAGAATAACTTCTAAAATATCCTAATGATAATATGGCAATAAATATAGCTATTGATAAAAATTGAGTTGATGATATGATAGATTTAGTATAAAAAAGATAAAAACCATAAGAAATAAATAATAGAAAAGTTGTAATCAATGTTATGAAATAATAAATATTATGATTTGGCAAGAAATGATATATGGTAATACCTATGATATATAATAATGCTATTCTAACTATTGGTGCTTTTGACCAATTCATAATCATCAATAATTAAAAGTATAGATCTTAGTATTTGGATAATAAAAGTCCAAAATTTCAGTAAAAGTTTTACCTTCTTTAGCCATTTCTATTGCTCCCTCTTGGCTCAACCCTACCCCATGTCCATAGCCTCGTCCATTAAAGATCACTTTGTCACCTTCAGTAGTAATATTAAAATAGGTTGATTTGAGATTGAAATCTTCTCTTATTTTCCTTAATGTCAGTGTATCTATAAAGAATTTTTTTCTTAATGGTTGGTAAAAATTTGTAGCATTTTCAAAATTTTTATTTGTAGAATCTATGCCAAATTTAGCTAAGTAAGACAGCCATTGTTCTTTGGGCATAGTATATGTCCATATACTATTTTTAGATTTAGTGCTATATTCATCATTTTTAGTAATAAGATATGGAAGAGATTTACCCCAATAATTTTCTGAACTATTTGTCAATCCTCCACTATTAGAATGATAAACGGCCAAAATAGGTAAATTATCATTATCTACAATTATAATATTTTTAGTTTCATTACATGCATTAATTATTGTTTGATTATTGCATTTACCTCTAGACACCTGACAATGCGTTGTATTACATAAATCATATTTATCATTTATATGTTTTTTTTCTATATTTATCATATAAATAGTATATGTACGGATAACTATAGCTTTTGCTTTATAAAATTCATAAGGTAAATTAGGATATGTCTCTGATAATATCACAGAAGCAACATATTTGTCAATATCTAATTGATTTATAAACGTAATATTAGTACCATTTTTAGGATAAAATATTGCATTATCTTCGTATTCTATCCATTTATCATTAATTTGGGTAGTAAAAGAACTATTTTCTTTTTTATTAATCAATAAAATGCTGTCTCCTTGTATATTTCCTACTCCATATCTTACATTTAATTTATTAAAATTATTATCAAGAGTAATACTATCATTCTTTTTCAAAAAAATCGTATCATGCCCATTAGTTAGAGCATAATCGCCTTCTGATATTTTGATGTTCAGATTGCATAAATCATTTTTAATGCCTATTCTAACTAAAACTTGTGCTTTTAATGGAGAATTTAAAAATAATAAATTTAACAAAAAAAATATGGACAAACTAATTTTTGAGAAACTCATAAAATAATAAACTCTATTTACACAAATAATTCATTTGGCAAATTTAAATAAAAAATTTATGCCATTCATTAATATTATTTTAAAAAAATAAAAATAGGCGATTGGACAATAAATTTTTCTAAAAATTTTTATTCAAAAATCAATCATACTCATAATGAATATTTTAATTACTGATGCATTCACAGTAATAATTTAGTTATTAATTAAACAATTTAATAAATGTTTAAATTGGGTAATGATATATCAATTTAAAAAAATTATTACTAATACTTTTTAGAATATAGATTATAATGAAAATTATTAAAAAAAAGAAATTTTAAAAATATTTTCATAAAATATTCATTAATAAAGATTTTAATCATTTAAAAATTATTAAATAAATATCATTATTTAATTTAAACAAATAAAAAATAATTCTGTAAAGCATTTAATAACAGATAGATAGTAGTAATAAATTAGTTATCAACAAAACGTTATATGCAAAAAACAATTAACAATATGAAAACTTTATTATTAATAATTGATAATGATGTCAGCAGCTTTTTTACTAGCCCCACTAGTCCCCAAAATTTGTTTTAATTCTCCAAAATGATACAGCATTTGCTCTCTGTATGATGTATCAAAAATTATTTTATCTAACTCTTTTTGAATCTCTTCTATTGTGCATTTCTCCTGTATCAGCTCTTTTACTATTTCATCATTATATATTAGATTTACTAATGAAATAAATGACACACGAGCCATCATTCTAGCTATCAGATAAGATATCCAATTTGCTTTATAGCAAACTACCAGAGGTACATCAAAAATAGCAGTTTCTAATGTAGCTGTGCCACTAGTTACAATAGC
>JASEGF010000124.1 GCA_030017935.1 Bacteroidales bacterium
AACGAATAACAAAACCGTTTCAACGATTAAAAAGAAGTTTTTGAAAATTGAAACCTAAATAAAATGATTTATATAATATCAATAATTTAAAATATTGTTTTAACGTATCTTCCCTAGAATTAATAAACATTTGATAGCTCAATAGCTTCATGGTTATTGAAGAAATACAGTTTTTAATTATATAAACTTATTGCCTACTAATATAATGCAAAATAATATATAAAATTAGTAATAAAGAAATCTTAATGAAGTTATATTAAAATTTATTATTGCCTACATAAAATTAAAGCCAAATATCCCTTAACATTTACCCCGTTGGATAATCACACTTAACAATGATAAACTAAAATCGAAGTAAATATCCAACGGGGTAAACTATGCCAACTAAATATTTTCTTTAATATTTTTTGGGAAGATCCGATATAACAGAATATCGTTTGTGATTAAAAAAAATTAGAAATATATTGAAATAATTATTCCTTTTAATATTAAAATTATAATTGTTTTTTTACAGTATAATTAAATTTTATCTAAGCCATTTAATATAAATTCTTTTATAGAAATTAATCCGGTTAAATCAAGAAAAATTACCATCATTATTATAACTATTAATATTTTCACAAAATTTAGACTTTTAGTAATAGATAGTCTAGCTGCTATCTGTGCACCAATAATATTGCCTATGCCATGTACTACTCCATATTTCCAATTTACCATTCCATTAAAAATATAAATGACAAAAGATATAGATACATAAAACAGCACTAAAAAATTTTTAACTGCGTTAGCTTTTATCAGATCAAAGCCCATTAAGTATATACATGCAAATAAAATATAATATCCTACCCCTACATGAATAAAGCCACCATATAACCCGATAATAAAAAACACTAAATATGTTAAACCGTCTTTTCTTTTAAAATTTTCGTTATTCTCTTTGCCTTTTACCCAGCTATTAGGATTAACAAACATTGAAACAATCATTATTACTAAAACAACCATTAGAGCATAACGAAAAAATTCTTCATTTACATTTACAGCAAACAATGCTCCTATTAGAGAACCTACAGCAATTATTATGGCTTGAGGCCAAATACTTTTATAAGGGATTATTTTGTTTCTAAAAAAGACGGCATTAGATGATAGAGTTTGCATAATGATAGCTAATCTATTTGTCCCATTAGCTATTGTAAATGGTAAACCCAACCAATTAAATACAGATAACGATATTATCGTCGCACCTCCCGCCAGAGTATTGATAAATCCAACTAATAATCCAGAAATAATAAGTATAATGTATATTTCCATTTTAATAATTATTCCGGTGAGAAATAGAATAATTTTTTTATAGGTTTTAAATCAAAATTTAGCCATTTATTATTTATAATTTCTATTCCTAGCATAGAAGCTGTTTTAATTTTATCTACTTCATTATTTGTAAGTAAAGTAGACAGCATAGATATCGAAGGATTATGTCCTAATATCATTACCTTACTAATTTCATCATCTACTTGATAAATAGTATCTAAATAAGCATTCAAATCTCCAGAATATAATGTATCTTTAACAACAACAATATTATAAGGTAGATTCAATTTATCAGCAACTATTTCAGCAGTATGTAATGCTCTTTTTGCACTACTAGAAATTATTAATTGTGGAATAAAATGAGGATTATTAGCTAAAAAATTTGCAGATAAACTAGCTTGAGTAATTCCTTTTTCAGTTAGATCTCGCTCAAAATCATTAATGGCTGGATTATGTTTTATGGCATTAGCATGCCTCATTATTATCAAATATTTACTATCATTACCAAGCATATAAAGGAAAATCTTTCATTAGTTTATGAACTTCAGATTTTACTTCATTAATATTGTTTTCATTATTAATATCACTTAGTACTCTATCAATTAAATTAACGATGATTGGCATATGATTTTCTTTTAATCCACGAGTAGTAACAGCTGGTGTACCCACGCGTATACCAGAAGCTTGGAAAGGTGAACGTGTGTCGAAGGGGACCATATTTTTATTAATTGTAATATCAGCTTTCACAAGAGTATCTTCAGCTTGTCTACCAGTGAGCTCTGGAAATTTTGGACGTAAATCAATCAGCATTAAATGATTGTCAGTACCACCACTAATAACATGATATCCGTTATTAATAAATGCTTTTGCCATAGCTTGTGCATTAGCTCTCACCTGTGTAATATATTCACGATATGATGGTTGTAAATCTTCGAAAAAAGCTACTGCTTTAGCAGCAATTACATGTTCTAATGGTCCGCCCTGAGCACCTGGGAATACAGCACTATTAATGATTTCTGACATCATTTTAATTTTACCTTTTGGAGTAGTAAGGCCCCAAGGATTTTCGAAATCTTTACCGATAAGTATCATCCCTCCACGAGGACCACGAAGAGTTTTATGCGTAGTAGTAGTAACTATATGGCAATATTCCAATGGATTATTTAAAAATTTACAAGCTATTAAGCCTGCAGGATGTGCAATATCTGCCATTAGAATAGCCCCAACGCTATCTGCTATTTGACGCATACGTTTATAATCCCAATCTCTACTATATGCAGAAGCTCCAGCGATAATCATTTTCGGTTTTTCTTGCAAAGCAATTTTCTCCATTTCATCATAATCGATGTAGCCATCTTCTTTTACATGATAAGCTATTGGATTATATATAATCCCACTAAAATTGACTGGTGACCCGTGAGTGAGATGTCCTCCATGTGATAGGTCTAAACCCATAAATTTATCACCAGGTTTTAGACATGCAAAGAAAACTGCAAGATTAGCCTGTGCACCACTATGGGGCTGTACATTAGCATATTCAGCACCAAATAATTCTTTAGCTCTATCAATAGCCAATTGCTCAGATTGGTCTACTATTTGACAACCACCATAGTATCGTTTTTGTGGATAACCCTCTGCATATTTATTAGTAAGTACAGAGCCCATAGCTTCTAGTACCTGGTTACTTACAAAGTTTTCACTTGCTATTAATTCTATACCTTCACTCTGTCTATTAAATTCCTGCTGAATTAACGAAAAAATTTTTTCATCTCTTATCATAACTTTTTTTGCAAAAATAACAAAATTTATTATAAAATAATTCTTATTAAAAGATTTTTAGCTTAATAGAAGTAAAAAATTACTAAGCAGAACTAATAAAATCTTTTAGAAAAATATAATCAATAATTTTAACTATTCTGTAGGTTTTCTATCTGTTAAATATTTAGTAAAATTTAACTACCTCTCCCATTCCCACCGTCACTTTATCTCCTGCTTTGTAGTCTAATACTTCACTCTCACAGATATTACAAACTATTATAATTAATTATAGCCAATGTATTAAATAAAAAATTAAATAAATTACAAATAAGACAAGTAATATTGACAAAACCCAATTAAAAACATTTGTAGGTAATAAATATCCTAATAAAGTCAATAATAATGCTAATACTAGCACCTGTAAAAGTAAACTTATAATCCAGTTTAGAGATGAACTGCTACTCATCTCTTGAACTTGTGAATATGTATGTTTAGCGGATATTTTGGTTGGAATAATTACATTGCTTTTAAATAGTTTGCTGCTTTCTGTTACATTATTTAATTTATTAGTGAAAATACTATTTTGTGTAAAAACAAAACTATTAATTTTTTTAACACTATCAAATTGACTTTTTCCTAACTCAACTAATGCAAGTTCATTAACCACATTATTGATTTTATTTATTTCACTATTATTGATAGCGACTGCTTCATTTCTAGGTACTTTATTTAGATATTCATATTGAGCATGCCAGCTAACATTACAACTAGCTAATAATAATGACAATAAAATGAATAAAATTGAAAATTTGAATGATTTCATAATTATATTTTTACAAAAATAAAAACTTTTTTAAAAAAACATAATCAAAATATCACTATAATTATTGCTTAACCAATGGCAGGAATGTCTCATTATTATCTAATCTCACTTTCACATAATAAACACCCGTTGCTAAATTATCTAAATTATTTATATCAATATTGTAGCTGCCAACACTCATTTTATTATTGAATACATCATTGACTATCCTCCCATTAAGGTCTATTAATTGAATAGAAACATTGTATGAATTATTTAGCTCTAAATACAATTTAGTATCAGAATTAGCTGGATTGGGATACAATTTAATTTCATTACCCGCAAGAGTTTGCGAATTTATGTCGGATAATGAAGTAATATTAATGTCATCAATGTAAATATTATTACCTCCATTAGAATTAAAAGAAAATTTTAATCTCATATTGTCCATAGTATTTACTAATCCATCTGGAATAATAAAACTGAACTCTGCCCATTGAGCTGTGGAGCTAGGAGTAAATTCAGTTTCTAATGGACTAGTAGTAGCTAGATTTTCACCACTTTTCATTAGTTTATTTTGCCAAGTTTCGCCACAATCATTAGATGTATAAACAGTCAATTTATCGTAAATGGTATCTGCAGGAGTTAAAATGGTACCTGCGACATATTTACCTGCATAAGCTACCTTGAAAGACACTTTTGCATGACCAGATGGTAAATCAGTGAGATCATATGATGGAGTAATAAATTCATCTAAACTACCGGCACTATTACCAGAGAAATTCTGTAAATACATAGATTTGCTACCAGAGTAACCTATTCCATTATTAATTTGCCATACAGAGCCAGTATCATTAATTACTATAAAATCATTTATAGAACTAGTCTCGAAAGATTCGCTCATAGGTGCTGTATTATTAGTAGTGGTGCTATAAACATGAATATAATTTGTTTTTGTGATAGTATTAGTACCTTGTGCATTGCTTACTTGCAAGGTAACAGCATATGTGCCAGGAGTATTGTATGTGATTGTCGGATTTTCTATAGTAGAGCTAGCAGGCATACCTCCTGTGAAAGTCCAGTTGAAAGTCGTAGCTGTGCCATTATATGAAGAATTGTAAAAATTCACTTCTGTACCAGCACATACATATTGTGTAGTAGAGAAAAAATCAGCTATGGGAGCACATTCTACTGGATTATCTTCTATTACACCTGTTGCTTGTAAATTTTCTGCAGACCAAAGATTACGTCTATAACCATTTAAAGCACCATCTATTCTCTGATACTGCCCTATAGTGAAGATATTATTACAATAACCCCATTGATAATCCATATAGTTTTCTATCATATCCGGTTCATCCGGTGTTTCTGTACAAGTATTTCGAGACCCAGGGGTGAAACAGTTAAGAGATGTGTTTTGTGTAGCTACATCTACAGGTGGAGTGTCATCTACCTCGTCGCCATTAGGTGCTAAAAAAGTTGGGCATCCACTAGTAGCGGGGATAAGTCCTAACATTAAATTTTGAAATGTGTGATATAAATTAAAATAATGACCTACTTCATGAGTAAAATTACGATTAGCCATATTTATTGGGTAATTTCCGAAATTTTCAGCACTACCTATGGTGCCGATGCAATCATGCCTAATTAATATTCCGTCAACATCAGTATCACCACCAGTGAGAGCTTGGCTAAGAGGATTATCTGGAGGGAAAGGCGACATACCACCTATCACTGCTCCATCTGGTAATGCCATGCCTTCTGGATAAATAAAATTTACTACAAAAATATTCATATATTTAGTAGGATCCCACACATATTTTTTCATAGTATTGAAATATGCATAATTAGTCTCTGGACTATAATGTCTCACTATACCGTCAGTGCAGTTACCATTTGGATCTATATGTGCTAGACGAAATTCTATATTACAGTTAGCTGCTCTGCTTTTAAATAAATAATAAGTATCAGCAGTGTCACTATTTTGTTTGTTAAAATCTATATTTAATTTTTCTAAAGCATCTAATACTTGAGCTTTTGAGATATTGTCAGCTCCATAACTGTGTATTATATGAAATACTACAGGAATAACTCGCTTTCCGTTAATCAAGGTATCAGTTTTTAACATTGAAAAATCTTTATTGGACAAAGCTTTAAGGTTATCCTCATAAATCATATATTCTACCATGAGATTAGGATTCTCTACTACTTTTTGTCTCAGTAGCATCTCATCTGCGGGATACAAATAAATATTATTATTAGTTTGTGAATTCAGAACAAATGCACATGAGATAACGATTAATGATAAAATAAATACTTTTTTCATAATAAATTTTTTTACAAATTTATGGTTTTATTTTTTAATAAACAAAATTTTATTTTTAATTTAAAAAAATGAGGCAATGAGGCATGAGCCTCAAACAAGCAAAATCTTTGAAACTTTTAGACGATAGAGACAAAATAAATGCTAAAATATTGAATATTAACGTCATGACTAATATAATAAAATTTAATTTTTTTCAACCAAAAGCTTAGTTAAAATTTTAACTGGACTTTTCCATTTTATAGATTTCATAAAATAAAAAAAATATGTATTTTTGCAAAAAATAGATTATTTACAAAAACAAATATTAATGAAAGATAATCAAAAT
>JASEGF010000125.1 GCA_030017935.1 Bacteroidales bacterium
ATTTTATTAACACAAATTTTTAGTAATAAATTTTTAAATTTACAGTTTATATTATTACATTAATTTTGTAAAATAATTACATTTATTAAATCAAAGATGCAAAAACCATTTCTAAATATAGTAATACTAATCAATTTTTTAATAATCATAACATCATGCCACCCCAAAGAGGAATTCGATACTAGTAGTTCATTAAAATTTTCTACGGATAGCATATTTATTGATACCAGTTTCGCTACAGTTACTACTATAACGAGAGTAATAAATATTTATAATAATTCATCGTTGCCTATTTTGATAGAAAAAGTTTTTTTAGGAAATGGGAATAATTCTATGTTTCGTTTTAATATAGATGGAGAACCAGGGCCAGTAGTAGAAGATATAGAAATAATGGCACATGATAGTTTATTTTTATTTCTGAATGCTACTATAGATCCTAATGATGCAAATACACCTTTTATCATCGATGACAGTATAATATTTTTAGTGAATGGGAAAACACAAAAAATAAAATTAACAGCATTAGGGCAAAATGCATATTTTCATACTCCAGATCATCCTCCCACACAATATCTACCTGCATATAGTATAGTATCTGGCGTATGGAATAATGATAAACCTCATGTAATATATGGAGTAGCTGTAGTAGATGAAGATTGCACTCTAGTAATACCTGCTGGTACCAAAGTTTATATGCATAAAGATGCAATGCTTTGGGTTTACAAAGGTGGCAGTTTAAAAATTAAAGGAGAACCAAATAATCGAGTATTAATTACTAGTGATAGATTAGATCCTTATTATAGAGACCAAGCGGGCATGTGGGATAGAATTTGGTTATCAGCCCTCAGTAAAGATAATGAAATAGATTGGACTATAATACAAAATGGAAATGTGGGCATTCACGCAGATACAGTTGCTAATAATAATCCTACTCTTAAAATTTCTAATACAATAATCAGAAATATGTCTGCTGCTTGTCTTTTTGCACAAGGAGCTAAAATAGAAGCAGTTAATTGCCTATTTTCAAATGCCAAGTATTATTCTGCACTGCTCTCTATAGGTGGAGAATATATCTTTCGTAATTGTACTTTTGCTAATTTTTGGAATTCTTCTACGAGAACCACATCATTGCTAGCACTTAATAATTATTACAAAGATGTAAATGGTAACACTCAAGTAAGACCTATTAGCATTTATCTTGGCAATTGTATTGTTTATGGAGATCAAGAGGAAGAAATTTTAATAGATAAATATCCAAGTTCTGGTAATTTTTATTTGACAGCAGAAAATAGTTTACTAAAAACTAAATATAATCTAGGAGATTCTATTTTTATCAATTGTAAATTAAATGTAGATCCTAAATTTAGAAATACATCATTAGAAGATTTTAGACTACAATCTACTTCTCCAGGAGTAGATAATGGCAAAATAGACATCATATGGGGTATAAATTATGATTTATCAGGTGGACCAAGAATTATAAATGGCATTCCAGATATGGGAGCATATGAGCTATATTAAAGTATTGGTAAGAAGGAGAAATTTATTCTAAAAGCCAAGACAGTATTATTAAAAATGAGAAGTATAATCTTTAAATTAATAAAATTTGTATAATCATATTCACGACTTTTAATAGAAAAATTATTTTATTTTCATTTATTGAAATATAAAAAATTCATATGAATATATCATATGAATTTCATAAAAATTAATTTTTATTTATATTGATAGACCCTGTTTCTAACAGGTTCTATCATACAATTTTAATTATTGTCTTATCTTTTTTAAAAATTATTTTCTATTCATAAATTTCAAAAAATATTATTACATACTTACTATTTATTTGTCTGATTTCTCTGTTAGATGCTTTATTTTAGTGATTATTAATAGAAATTCTTAAGAAAATATGTAATTTATCAATTGGTATTTTAAATTAAAAAAAATTTACTTTTTTTGCCAAAAAAAATGTTTAGATCAATTATTAATTATTTTGGGACATGGCAAGATTACCATTGGCTATTAGCATTATACACATTAATCGTATTAATTATAGCGGTTGTAGGCTCGCGTAAAAGAACTACAGAAGATTTTTTAATTGCTGGTCGCAAAGTAGCTACATTTGGATTTACTGCTTCGGTAGTGGCATCTTATATAGGAGGTGCTGCATTAGTAGCATTTTCTGCTTATGTATTTAGATTTGGTTTATCAGCTCTTTTTGTATTTCTAGGAACTGCTGTAGGATTTATTTTATTTATACCTTATGCTAAAAAATTAAAATCATGGAGTGATGAAAAAGTAACTTATACTATGATGGATTGGTTTTACATAAAGTATGATAAAAAAACAGGTACTCTTACAACTATTGTGCTAATGATAGTTTATTTAGGTATGTTATTAAATCAATTCATAGCAGGTTCAGCTGTTTTATCAGGAATGAGTGGATGGACATATGAAAAATCTTTACTATTTGCCGCTGTAGTTTTAGCTGTTTATTTATTTATAGGTGGGTTTCAGAGTGTTATTAGGACAGATATTTTTCAATATTTTGTGATGATGGTTATTATGATAGTTATAATCAGAATAATATGGATGAATGATGCGCCCACAGTTTTACCAGAGATGTATAAAACCACACAATTAGACTGGGGAATGATGATAGCTTTTTTACTTTTTGGAATATTAATAGTATTTCAGAGTGCAGAATATTGGCAGAGAGTATATGCAGCTAAAAGTTTAAAAGTTGTCAAAAAAGGCTTTTGGTGGTCAGCAGTATTAACATTCATTAGTGGTATTATAATTACTTGGATAGCATTATATGCTAAAATTTCAAATCCTAATATAGAACCTACTAATGCTTTTGGTAATGGACTAGTAGCATTATTACCTCAAACATTATCTTCGATAGTATTAGTTATGGTTTTTGCGGCCATAATGAGCTCAGCAGATACACAAATTTTTGTTATTTCATCAGGATTTGCACTTAATTTATTTAAAAAAGCTAAAGATGATGATAAAAAATTAAAGAAAAATACTCAATTTATTACATTAATAGTTATTTTATTAGCTGTTTTAATAGCATATTTTATTAGAGATATAGTCACAGTTGTCAATTTCATTACGGGTATTGGATTTACAGTGCTACCCGCAGCATGGGCAGCATTTCATTATAATATTTCACCAAAAATAGCTTTTCAGAGTGTAATAGCTGGATTAGTGTATGTAATGATACTAATAATTTTCGGTATTTTCATCCCAGAGTTAGTGATTTTATCATTTATTGTATCGGGACTTTATATGTTTTTGGGGAACAGAATAGTTAAAAAAAAGGAAATTAAAAAAAATAATATTTATGAAGCATAAATTTTTTTTCATAATTATTTGTATTCTTTTGTCACTAAATCTTTATTCACAAGATACAATTGTGAAGGGCAAAAGATGGAATTTTTTACCTGTTGTTTTATATAATTCAGATTTAGGTTTTGAGGTAGGTTTATTAACTAGTATGTATGATTTCGGAGATGGCAGATTATATCCAAACTATATTTACAATATAAGCTATGAGATAGATATAACTACAAGAGGTAACATAATCAGTCAACTATTTTTTGATAGTGGCAAAAAGATAAAAAATGGCAAATGGCGTGTAGTAAGTGATTTTTCGTATATCCATGAACAAGCTACAGATTTCTATGGATTTAATGGCTATGCATCTACTTTTCACCCAGAATATATGAAAGAGAATGACGAATCATATATTAGCAGAATGTTTTATAGATATGACAGAAAAATCTTCAGACTTACTAATGACATATGGTATAAATTGAGCGATCATTCATCTTTAATATTTGGATTACATGTTTTTAATTATAAAATCGGGACAGTGAATATCGATGCTATTAATAAATTTCATCTAAAAAATCCTTTACCTGATACTACAATTTTAATTGATTACTATATAAATAATGGATTTATCAGAGCTGATGAGGCAGAAGGTGGTTGGATAATAGCACCAAGACTATCTTATGTATATGATGGTAGAGACAAAATATTTAATCCTACAAAGGGTATATATGGAGAATTAAATTTTCTTGCTAATCCTAAAATAGATGCATTGGATTCCAAAAAGTTTTTTAGATTTTCTACAAATTTTAAATTTTTCTATCCATTCTTTAATGAATATTGCATCATGGCTTTGAGATTAGGATATCAAGATCAAATAGGAGCTCAGGCACCATACTATTTCATGCCTTATATCACTCAAGCATTTTCTAATAATACTTTAGTAGAAGGACTCGGAGGTGGAAAATCTCTAAGAGGAATTTACAAAAACAGAGCATGGGGTGATGGTTTTTTCTATGGTAATTTAGAAGCCAGAATACTAGTTTATGGTTTTCAAACTAAAAAACAATTGGGAGAAATACGCATTAAGCCTTTTTATGACTTTGGCATTATTACTGACCCAGTAAAAATTCCCATAAATTATATAAATAATGATTTAATAGATTATAAAGATAGATCTGATATACTACATCATAGTTTGGGATTAGGTGTACATCTTGTATTAAATGATAATTTCATTATTAGTGTAGATGTAGGTCAAAGCTTAAGAAAAAATGATGGCAGCACCGGTATCTATGTTACGACAGGTTATAATTTCTAAAAATTTAAAAAAAATAATTATATTTGCATTAATAATTAAAAAAATATGAATATAAAATAAAAAATTATGGAAAAGAGAAAAGATGTAAGACAATTAATTATCGATGCCGCAGAAAAATTTAATAACAAAACGGCTTTTATTTACAATGATGTAGAGTATAGTTTTACTCAATTAAAGAATGATTCTTTTAAATTAGCAAATGGACTGCTAAATCTCGGACTCAGAAAAGGAGATAAAATAGCTATTTATTTACCTAATTGCATTGAATATGGATACTCATACTATGCAATATATTCTACTGGTTTAGTTGTGATACCTATAGATTTCTTCTTAACTGATAATGAGATTATCTCAATAGCTAATCATTGCGAATTAAAAGCTATTATTACTACTGAAAATGTAAAATTTGATTTAAAAGAATTGAAAAATGCTATTCCTTCTTTAGAGCATATTATAACAATAGAAAAAAATCCAAACTATCTTTACTTTTGGGATTTAATAAATAATTCAACAAATGAACTAGACGATCAAGGTATAGAAATTTCTATGCCATCAAGCATTTTCTATACATCTGGAGTAACAGGCAAACCTAAAGGAGCTTTATGGAATTATGAGCATATACATTTAGGAGCTGAGCAAATGAAGGAAATGGGATCATATGAGAAATTATTAAATATTGTAAAATTGGATGACACAGAGAGGTCAGTAGGTGCGATACCATTTTCACATTCTGCAGGTCTATTTTATTTCACGATAGCAATAAAATATGGGATGAGTACTGTAATAATGCCTAGATTTGCTCCATTTGAATTAGTAAAATTGATAAAAAAATGGGGAGCCACAAATATATTTATGGCACCTGCTATGTTTTATGCAGTTTTGACTTTAAAAGAAATTGAGAATTATACACTTGATACTTTGATTTGGGCTACTGTATTTGGAGCTCCTTCATCACCAGACTTGATGATGAAATTTGCCAAACTATGCCCTAATGCAGTTGTATTGAATGGCTATGGCCTTACAGAAGTGGTACCACCTTTAACAGTTTCTTCACCACAAAATGTCAAAGGATTTAGTTATATAGTTTCTAATATTACTCTTAAACTCGTAGATTCTCATGATAAAGAAGTGAAAAAAGGCGAAATCGGTGAAATAATTACTAAAGGTAAATCTGTATTTTGCGGTTATTATAATGAACCACAACTAAATGAACAAGTTTTAAAGGATGGATGGTTCTATACTGGTGATTTAGGCTATTTCGATAATGATAATACTTTATACATTATTGGTAAATCTAAGGATACTATCAAAGTCGGTGGTGAACTCGTATGGGCTTCAGAAATAGAAGAAGTTATACTTAGATATCCTGGCATCAGAGAGGCTGCAGCAGTAGGTGTACCGGATCCTCTAAGAGGCGAAGTAGTGAAATGCTATGTCTCTCCAGCAGACAGTACACAACTCAATAAAAATGAACTAATGGATTACCTAAGAAAAAATCTTGCTAAATTTAAACTACCTAAAGATATAATTATATTAGATGACTTACCAAAAACAGGTCCTGGCAAAATTAATAAAGCTGCATTAAAAGAATTAGGTTAAGCCTAAATAAAACTTTTGAATAACCATTTTATTAATAACTAAATTATTACTCTGAATGCATCAGTAATAATTCTATTGCTTATGAGTTTAATTTATTGTAAAAAATTTCTTTAAAATTTTTTTCAGCTATAAAAAGAAAGTTATAAAGAAAAATCTCTGCTGAAAAAATGATGGACATATTTTGAATAATTGCATTTGTTAATCAAATGTGAAA
>JASEGF010000126.1 GCA_030017935.1 Bacteroidales bacterium
ATGAAAATGATAAATGCATTCATTCTAAATATGTTATTAAAAAAGTTAAAAATGAATATGTAATGCGGCTTTACTCTTATGAACCACTTATTATAGAATCTAATAATAATGAATTAGTTAATGATATTCAGGTCAATAATCAACAGCCACAACAACAATTGAATTTACAGCAACCACAACAAGTACAACAAAATTTACAACCACAGCAACCTACTAATCAAAACCAACAACAAGGTGGAATAGGTGCTACTATTATTGATCCTATTACTGGACAACCTATAAGTGTTAATGTTTCTTTTAATGTACCAGTTGCTGAACCGCAAAATATAAATCCAACGCAACAAGATTTTTCTCAAACTCAAGTGCAAAATATCCAAAAACAACCACAAATACAGCAGCAACCCCAGCAGATTTCACCGGCTTATTATCAACCTATGAGTCCAGAGGATTTTGCAAGTGCTAAAGCTTCTATATCATCTAAATCTTTCGAAGACTCAAAGCTAACTTTGGCTAAACAAATAGCTGCTTCTAATCATTTGACTTCCAAACAAGTAAAAGAAATTATGCAACTTTTTAATTTTGAAGATAGTAAATTAGATTTTGCTAAATATGCATATAAATTTGTGTATGATCCTAATAATTACTATATCGTAAATGACGTTTTCAAATTTAGTAGTTCTATTGAGGAGCTAAACGAGTTTATTAATAAATAACTTCTTACCCATTTTTGCTATCATAGATAAGGTAATATTTTTTCTAAAGCATTTGCTCTGGAGCCTTTTACTAGTACTATGTATTCTCTTAATGGATTATTTGCAATAAAATTTATCAATTCTTCTGTATTTGGTACAAATTGAAATTGTGGAAAATTATCTTTACACTGATAAAAATTATCTCCTACAAATATTGCTAAATCTGGATTATAACTATTAACAACATTCAAAATATTTTTATGCTCATCATGTGAATACTCTCCTAGTTCCATCATTTCTCCAAGTATGGCAGCTCTTTTTTTAGGTTTTATGGCAGTATTTTTATTATAAAAAAAATTTATAGGAATAGAAAAGAAATTTATAAGTGCAGCTTCCATACTGGTTGGATTAGCATTATACGCATCCATAATAACAATATTTTTATCATTATAGATGATCTGAGAGCGAGAATTTGTGGGTAAATACTCTGTAATTGCTTTTACAATATTTTCTGGAGAAATATTAAAATAAATACCAATAAATATAGCTGCCAATGTGTGTACTAGATTATATTCTCCAAACAAATGAGTCTCGATTTTGTAATTTTTATCATTATAATTCCATTCAAACCTGAGAAATGGCTTAGCTGAAACATTGCTTACCTGAGTATTAGGATTATTTCTACCATAAAAAATAGTTTTTAGTGAATGAGCAAATGGTTTTAGTATTGGATCATCTTCATTGATAAAAGCAAGTCCATTGTTTTTTTTGAGAAAATCAAAAAGTTCAGTTTTTGCTTTAATAATATTTTCGAAACTGCCAAATCTACCGATATGTGCTCTGCCTATAGTAGTTATCAAACCATGTGTAGGCTTGGCAATCTCACAAAGAAAATTAATATCACCTAATTTAGCAGCCCCCATTTCTACTACTGCTATTTCATGAGTTTTATTTAATTTCAAAATCGTTAGAGGCAAACCAAGTTCATTATTTAGATTGCCTTCAGTAAATAGTACATTATATTGAGTAGAAAGCATTTTAGCTATCAATTCTTTAGAAGTAGTTTTCCCATTAGAGCCAGTTATAGCCAGTACTGGAATAGAAAAATGCTCTCTGTGCATTTTAGCTAAATCTACAAGAGTTTGGTAGGTATCTGGTACGATGATACATCTATTATCATCTAATAGCTCAGTTCTATTATTAATGCAATACATGGCTCCATTACTAAAAGCATCTTCCACATAAGCATTGCCATCACTATTTTCGCCTTTAATAGCTAGAAATATCTGTCCATTTTTTGTAGATCTACTATCTATGCTTATGCCTGCACTATTAATAAAAATATTATAAATTTCATCTAAAGACAGTTTCATTAATCACCAAGAATTTTTATTTCACAAAAATAATATTTTTTAGCAAGTTAAATATTATGCTATTTTTTTTATTTCTATTAATTTTGCTTTTTATAAAACTATAAATATGGAAAATTTCAAACCATCAATTGATGAAAAAGTAAATTTCGATAGTAGTAATTTTTTTGTATTTTTAATAAAATGGAGAAAAATATTGATTATAACTACTTTTGTAGCAGGAGTGATAGCAGCTATTATTTCTTTATTGATAAAAGAGAAATATGAAGCCAAAGTTACCATGTTCCCTACAATGAGTAATGCTGTTTCTAAAGCTTTGATAACAGATCAATTTGGTAAAGAAGATATATTGCAATTTGGAGAGGAGGAACAGGCTCAGCAAATGATTCAAATATTAAAATCTAATGAGCTACGAGATACTATTATTAAAAAATTTAATTTGGCTACTCATTGGAAAATAGATCCACAATCTAAATACGCACGCACAAAATTGTATGAACAGTATAAAAGTAATATTAAATTTAGAAGGACAGAATACCTATCAGTAGAAATTATTGTAAGAGATGAAGATCCTGTCTTAGCAGCAGATATAGCTAATTCTATTGCTGAGCTTTTTGATACTATGAAATTAAAAATTCAACGACAGAGAGCATTAGAAGGTTTTAGAATAGTTGAGCGTACGTATCTTAATATTCAAAATCAAATTAAACAAAAAAGTGATTCTCTCATGTGGTTGAATGATAAAGGCATCGGAGATTATAATCTGCAGGTAGAGAGATTAACTGAGGCCATTGGTAGAGAAATTGGTCGAGGCAACTCTCAAGCTGTCAAAATATTACAAACCCAATTAGATACCCTTACCAAATATGGAGCTCTTTATATGCAATTAACAGATCAATTAGAGCTGTTAAATAAACGATTAGTGGAATTTCAACAGAAATATGATGAGGCTTGGATAGATGCTTTTAGTCAGTTACCACAAAAGTTTGTTGTAGAGAATGCTTACCCTCCTGATCGCAAAGCTTATCCTGTGAGATGGTTAATAGTTGTAGTTTCTGCATTGTCTGCTTTTGTATTAACTCTTATTTGCTTGATTTTTTATGAAAATTATGAAAAATATAGAGACAAAATAATTAAGGGTGATAAATAAATCTAATAAATTATTAGCTAATAAAACTGTACTGTGGATAGTAATAGCTGCACTTATTTTCGCAGCTATTAATGCTATTGCTATGGGACTTGAAATTTATTTTATTTTTTTACTTCCTTTTGTATTATTATTGTTATTTTATTATTTTTTTTCATATGAAAAATTATATCTTGCCTTAGCTGTTATCATTCCTTTTTCAATAAGTTTAGAGATCCTTGATTACAATTTGGCTTTATCTATACCATCTGAACCTATTTTATTTTTATTATTGATTTTGACTTTGTATAGATTTATCTCTACAAGTTCTTCAATTGGTTATGCTAATCATTCTATCACAATAACTATTGCAATTTATTTTGTTTGGCTAATAATTTCTTCTTTATTTAGTCAAATGCCAATAGTATCATGGAAATTTGTTTTAGCTAGAGCTTGGTTAATGTTACCAGCATTTTTTCTAGGTGTACCTATTTTTTTTAAAGACATTAAATATCAAAAATATTTTTTGAATATATTTTTAATATCTATAGTAATTATTGCAGTGATATCGACTATTAAACATGCTACTTATAATTTTGATTTCAAATTATCCTATTTAGCTTGTCAACCATTCTATAGAGATCACACTATCTATGGAGCTGCATTATCATTGATAATTCCTTTTGCTTTTTTCCAAATTTTTAATTCTAAAAATAAATTTAATAATAGGGCCTTGTATTTTATTTGTTTTTTATTATTAACATTTGGTTTAATACTTTCATCTAGTAGAGCAGCATGGTTAAGTACAGCTGTAGCTTTAGTGGTAGGAATTATAATTTTATTAGGGATTAAATTTAGATATATATTATTGGCTATAGTGGTGGTAGCCAGTGTATTTCTCATGAATTATCAAAGTATTATGTTTCAGATGGAGCGTAATACAAATGTTTCTAGAAAAAATGCTGCTTCTCACGTGCGTTCTATAACTAATATTTCAACAGATTTGAGTAATACAGAGAGAATTAATCGTTGGGTATCTGCTTTAAGAATATCAAAAGATTATCCTGTTGTGGGTAGTGGGCCTGGTACATATCAATTTATTTATGCTCCATATCAATTACCACAATATCAAACATATATAAGTACAAATGTAGGAAATAAAGGTAATGCGCATAGTGAATTTCTAGGACCTCTTTCAGAAACTGGTATTCCTGGTATGCTATCTGTCATTGCTATAGTAATATCCCTCTTTATAACTGGATTCAAATTATTTTTTAAATTAAAACATTTGGATCATGAAAGAGCAATTATTGTTTTATCTGTTACTATAGCACTTTTAGCTTATTTTTTACACGGGTTTTTAAATAACTATTTAGAAAGTGATAAAATTGCTTTTCCTGTATGGTCATATGCTGCTATATTGACTGCTAATTATTATTGGCTGTATTGGTATAAAAAAGAAAGCAAAGTTTAATAGGGTAGAGAAGAGGAGGATTTTGAGAAATGGAGGAGAAAAAATGTCAAAAAAAATCTTTTAACGGACTAAAATAAAATTTTAAACTGTTATTATTTTTTATTAAAATTCAATATTTTTTGGCGTTCGAGGAAAAGGAATCACATCACGTATATTTCCCATACCAGTAACAAAAAGCATAAAACGTTCAAAACCAAGACCAAAGCCACTGTGCGGTGCCGAACCGAATTTTCTGGTTTCTAAATACCACCATACATCTTTCATAGGCACATGATTTTCTTGAATTCTTTTTAATAATTTATCATAATTATCCTCTCTTTGGCTGCCACCAATTATTTCACCGACACGAGGTACGAGTACATCCATAGCTTTTACCGTTTTGTCATCATCATTCAGCTTCATATAGAATGCTTTAATTTCTTTTGGATAGTCTGTCAATATCACAGGTTTTTTAAAATATTTCTCTACTAAATATCTTTCATGTTCAGATTGCAAATCTACACCCCAATAAATTGGGAATTCAAAATTTTGATTTGAATTTTTCAGAATTTCTATAGCATCAGTATAAGTTAATCTCTCAAAAGGAGTATCTAAAACGTGATTTAGTCTATCTAATAATTCTTTATCATACATGTTATTTAGGAATTCTAAATCTTCATAGCAATTTTCTAATAAATATTTAATTAAATATTTTATGAATTCTTCTGCAAGGTTCATATTATCTATAATATCATAAAAAGCCATTTCTGGTTCTATCATCCAAAATTCTGCTAGATGTCGAGTGGTATTGCTGTTTTCTGCTCTAAATGTAGGTCCGAAAGTATATATTTCTCCTAAAGCTAAAGCCCCTAATTCACCCTCTAATTGTCCTGAGACTGTTAGAGCAGTTTCTTTGCCAAAAAAATCTTCAGAAAAATCTATTTTACCATGATCAGTGAGAGGTAAATTGTATAAATCTAATGTAGTAACGCGAAACATTTCGCCAGCTCCTTCGCAATCACTAGTAGTGATGATAGGAGTATGGAAATAATAAAATCCTTTATCATTAAAAAATTTATGAATGCTATAAGCTAAATGGTGTCTAATTCTAAATATTGCACCAAAAGTATTAGTGCGTGGTCTGAGGTGTGCTATTTCTCTAAGAAATTCTAAGCTATGACCTTTTTTTTGTAAAGGATATTCATCTGCTGGTGCTTCGCCATAAAGCTCTATTTCATTAGAATGCAATTCGATAGGCTGTTTAGGAGCTGGTGATGCTACTATTTGCCCTTTTACACCTATAGCGCTGCCAGTAGTTATTTTTTTTAAAAAATCTTCATTAAATTTATCATGATCTACTACAATTTGTAAATGATTTATAGTACTGCCATCATTTAGAGCTATGAAACTAATGTTTTTGCTTTCACGCCTTGTACGTACCCAACCTTTAACTAAATAATCATTCCCTATTACATTATTGGGATCTGCCTTCAGTAATTCCTTGATTTTTATTCTTTGCATTAGATAATATTTTTTGCAAATTTCGTAAATTTTAAAAACATAGAAATAATAAATTTATTTTTAACAACTTTCTATATGAGAAAATTGATACTTTATAATTATATGGATAAAATTAAAATTATTGGTTCTATAACGTTTTGTATAGGTTATAAAATTTAAGTAAATAAAATATAAAGTGGATACGTTATAACTAAAATTGAGAAAATAATCTATTGTAGCAAATACATTTCCTGTTAATTACTTTTATAAATAGATGTTTGGGGAAGAGGAAGGG
>JASEGF010000127.1 GCA_030017935.1 Bacteroidales bacterium
ATAAAATATTAAAATTGACTTTTTAAGGGACGACTATATAAAATAATGCAAATATTTAATAAAACTATAATTTTAACATTTATAACATTTTTATTCATAGTTAAAGCAAGTTTTGCTCAGAATAATGATTCACTTGATATTAAGTGGAATTATAATAAATTGATGGAACCATATTCATTTGATAATGGATTAATAATCACACCTCCCCCATATTTTGTTCCTTTTAAGCAAATAGATAAGGAAGGCTTTATGAATCCTCAAATGCTATCAAGTATAGAATTACAAAGGAAAAATAACGTGCCATTCACTATATTAGCTAATCAAATAAAAGAAAATTTGGAAAAACAAAAAATATTTTTGATAAACGAAGAAAAAAATTTAACAAATGACAATAAATCTTGTCTAATTTATGAATTTATTTATAATGCAATGTCATCAAATGGAGAAAGTATAGATTTTCATCAAATAATATTAATAACAGGTGATTATAAACAAAGCATTATAGCTATAGCTGTATTCCCTGAGATGCATTATAAACTTTTGCATCTTGTTATGAGAGAATCATTATTATCAATAGATTGGAAGGAGTCTGAATTATGAAAAAAATTATATTATTTTTTTTAATTATAATTACATTATTTGCTAATTTTTTAAAGTCGCAAACATATGTTGTAAATCATAATGTAAATTGGGAGTCTCATAATCAAAATATGTGGGGACCAAACGGTAGTCCTATAACTTTAGATCAAGATATAAATTTTTTTGATGTAGAATTTGGACCATATAATACAACTATTGGGAGCATTTCTGATTTGGGATTTTTAGGTGAATGGGGAGCTGAGCTAGATTTAGATACTTGGTTTAGATTAGGCAGTCATTTAGGAATACACGGTTTCACTACTGGTTATGTGGATGTTGATTATCCTGTTAGAATTAAAATGACTGTGCCACAAAATAACTCTTTTTGCCCAGGTGATACAGTATCCATACTGTCGCAATATGAAATTAGAAGTGGATGGAATTTAGATACCCATTTCCCTAGTGCAGGTGTTATAGGATTATATTTAGACTTTGGATTTAATTTGAATTTAGATGCAACAATATGCGCCTACTCATGTTTCGATGTTAGTATTATAGACGTTAATATACCTTATGATACTATACCAATATTAGAATTGAATAGCATAACTGGAGTTTTTAGTTATCCATGCTTAGATCCTACTTCTTTCCCACCAATTACAATTTGTCATAATCAGGTCTTACCTATTATTTTTAATGTTCCTAGTATTGGCCTTACTGGTAGTATAACATTACCATATGTAGAAACACATGATTGGAAAGAAGTCGTGAATGCTTGCGAGCAAAATTTATACGCTAAAGGAGATTGTACCTGGATAAGGTTAGATATCAATGTTATTGATTTGTTATCTACTATTGCTGGCTTCATTCCTCCCCCTACTGGACCTGCAATTCAACAGTTCCTATCATTATTAAATGGAAGTATAGATATTTCTATTGTTCATATACAATATAGTTTATTCAATGCATTTTTCACTATTAAAAGTACCATGATACAAGAGTTTGCTTTTGAACCCCAAGTTTGGAATAATCTATCTTTCCCTACTCCAGTAGAATATTTTATCACAGATCCGACATTGAATGATTCTATAATTAATGAAGATATAAGTAATGAAATAAGTTTTTTGGCTTGTAATGATTTACATTTTAAATGGCCATGTAAGGATTACCCTAGCATGGATATTGGTGTAATGCATAGTTTAACTAATGATTTTACTAATCATACCTTTGATAGTATAAGTTTCGATTTTACAATTAGTGCATTGGAATTTTGGATAGAAATTAATATAAGAAGATCTCAAATTTTTGATATAATACCAGATTTATGTATAGATATACCTGCTGAGGATAATGATTCTACTGCTGTAGATAGTACCATTTGCATAATACCAACTATATATAATAATTTAACATTACAACCAACCAGACTAAGTATTCATATAGGACCATTATTTTCTGAGACTTTCCCATTAGGGCATATTCCAATTACTTGGTTTGATGAAACATGGGAATTAGATGGATTTAATGATACTGTTTTCCCTCCTCTTACTATGAATACTAATTGTCCAAATTTATCACAGGAGGATTTAATAATAGATCATATTGCTTGTTATGGTGATAGTACTGGTAGTGTAACTATAGTAGTGAGCGGTGGACGTCCTCCTTATACTTATTCATGGTCTACAGGTGATACTATAACCACAAATGATACTACTAATACAATTAGTAATTTACCTGCTGGATTGTATTATATTACTGTTTATGACCAAAATAATTGTTCTATTACAGATTCAGCAGAACTTATAAATCTATATCCTCCTTTAATAGTTAATCCTTTTGTTACAAATGTTACTTGCGAAGGGGGTAGTGATGGGAGTATTGTCCTTACAACTAATGGTGGACATCAACCTTATAATTATTTGTGGACAAATAATGCTTCTGGTCCCATTAATGATAATTTACAGGCGGGTAATTATAGTGTAACTGTAACTGATACTGAAGGATGTGATACCTCATTGGTTTTCTCAATAATAGAACTTTATCCACTGCCACCAGTTAATATTGTTATATCTCCAGATAAAGGTTGCCAACCATTATTAATTTCAGCTAAGGAAAATAGTTCTAATCAAGGTCAAACTTATTTATGGAATTTCGGAGATGGTACTTTTAGTACAAATAAATATAATCAACATTTATATAATGATGATGGTACTTATCATATTACATGCGAAGTCACATCAGTACATGGGTGCGTTAATTCTCAAAGTGCTAATGTTATTGTTTATCCTAAACCAAATGCCAACTTTTCATATATGCCTGAAGTGATTGATATTGCCGATAATTTTGTATATTTTGTAAATTATTCTGATAATACATACAATTCCACTTGGGATTTCGGTGATGAAAACATAAGTAATGAAACTAATCCTTACCATAGCTATACTGATACTGGTATATATGTCATCACTTTGTATATAACAACGGAGTATGGGTGTATGGATACTACCTATAAATCTATTGTAGTTGGTGATATTAATACTTTTTATGTTCCTAATGCCTTCTCGCCTGATGGAGATGGAATAAATGATATTTTTATGCCTAAAGCTCAAAATTTATCTTCAGAGTATTACGAATTTAAAATTTTTGATAGATGGGGTAAAATGTTGTTTAATACTACACAAATAGGCAAAGGATGGGATGGCAAATTTAATGGTGAAAAATGTAAACCTGGTGTATATACATATTATATAAAATATTTGAATGAAGAGAATCTAAAATCAGAGAAATGGGGTATGGTAATATTAGTTAGGTAGTCTTATCTTTTTTAAATCTGAAAGAGTAATATATCTTAAACGTTTTCTACTACCTAGCTCTATTAATACTAAACAATAAGAATAAATGCTGTTTTAAACAAATGCCATATATCATTCGCCCTTAAAATTAATATAAAACTATATTAGTTGATATAATGTTCAATAAAGAAATTATAATAATTGTTTTCGTCATTTTGTTTGAAAAAGATTGGATAATTTATAGAACTGATAATGAAAATTTTGCAATCCCCTTTTGTTAGAGTATTTTTAAAATTTTGATTTTCTTTAATATTGCTATAATATTTTAATACTTCAGATTTAGATTTAAAATAGCCAATAGATGCTATCATGCGAGTATCATTTAAAAAAGTTACATTCACAGTAAATTTATCAGATGAATATGAATGATTGTTAAAATCTGTTATAGCTATTTTCATCTCATTAGCAGTAATTTTTAAAGGATCAAAAGAGATAATAACAAGATTAATATCATCTTCTTTAGGCAAATTATATATTGTTTTAGTAGTATTATTAGTATTATTAATCGAATCAGTTGTTTCATTAGCTTTATCAGTATTATCATTAGTTACTTTTTCATTTAATAAAGATAATAAATACTTAGATTGAGAAGCCACTTCAGTATTAGGATAAGAATTTATAATATTAGGTAATATATAGAGTAAAGTGTCGCGACTAGTTATATTAGCTAATGCCAAAGCTTTAATATAGGATAATCTAGCAAGCACTTCCAAATCATGAAACTTTGCAATACCACTATCAGCTAATGCTACAGCTGTAGTATATTCATTATTTTGCAAAGCATTTAATGTCTTCATGATATGTTCACTAGCTATGTCTTCCTCAGAAGACACATGTTTATAATATTCAGGATCTAAAACTAAATGAGAATAAAAGGAATTAGGATATAACTTTAAAAGACTATCTTTGCAGGCTTGAGCATCAGTATTTCTACCTATCTCAGATGCAGACATGTAACATAAATAGTATGCTTCATCAGCTTTTTCATTTTTAGAAAACCTATTATTAAGCTCTTGGAAATAATAAATAGCTTTATCGTATTCTTTTAAATTATTAAAATATATTTTACCAACAGTATATAGAGCTGTTTCTATCCGTTTATTAGAATTAGCGAAATCTTCGGGAGTTTTAGGGATATTTTTTAAATAAAATTCAGGTTTAACAGGATCTGAAGCATTTTTAGAAGAATCAGAAGTTATAAAGGTAGAATCTACAAAGTCATAATCTTCCATTATAGGAGTTTTATTTTTCAAACGCCACAAATCTTCTAGGGGTCTATTACCCCAACGTTGCTTAAATTCATTTTTACCTATAGTTAAAGTGTTTGTATTATAAAAATACCACTCATTACTGGTAGAAGCAGTATTATAAAAGACTGGAGCATTAGCTAACTGCTGTTGTAATTTTTGTTGTTCTTCATGTTTTTTTCGTTGTTCTTCTAATTTATAATTTTGAATCAATTTATCAATATGTGCTAGTAATTCCTGTTCAGATAATTTAGATAGTTTTTGCACAGAATCCTCAAAAGCAATAGTATTGAGAGCAGTAATAAGTTCATTAAGTATAGCTGCTCTATCTTGATGCTTTTGATAATCTGGAAAATTTTTAGGCATAACTTGGACAGCTGAGTCATAATATGCTTGAGCTTCTTTATATAATCGTTTATTAAAATAAATATCACCTAATGTTGTATATGTAAGAGCTTTTTGATATTGATTAGTAGAACTATGCTGAGCAGATAATTTAAAATAATCTAAAGCTTGATTTTCATTTTTCTGATTCAATTCTATATTAGCAAGAGCATAATAAAGGGCATCTAAATATTCTTTATTTTTAGAATCTTTAATTAATTTTAATATAGATTTTTTAATATTTTCGGCTTTACTATTTGTATTTTCTAAACATTGAGCAGCTAATATATTGCCATAAAGAGTCATTTCATAAGGTGGATTTTTTTTAAAAAGAGTATTTAGTGTGGCTAAAACTTCTTGATTCTTATTCAATTTATTTAATAATTGAGCTTTAATAAACAATAAACGACATTCAACATTTTTATTTTGTTTATTTGTAAGAGCCTTGTCAATAGAGGATATAGCTTGTGGATAGTCATTAACCTTAATATAATAATCGGCTTCAACAAGATAAAATAATTTATTAATATTATTATTAGTAAATCCACTACTTATTCGATCTTTAGCTTGAGCAAGTAAATTTAAAACTTGCCCAGTTTTACCCTCAACCAAATAAGTTATAGCATCCCATAACAAAGCTTCAGTAGCTTCAGAATTTTTATCAAAATAAACTATAATGTGAGAAAAAATCTCATGAGCACCGGTATAATCTTGCTTTAATAAACGAGCTTTGCCAATTATCAAATATGCATCATCTATCCATTTGACATATTCCACACCATTAAAATTCATACTATGTTTGGCAATAACTTTCATCCCTTTTTCTATGGTTCTTTCACATAAAGGAGATACAGCAGATAACTGTTGATGATTATCAAAAGTAAAAACTCTTAAAATCTCATTATAATTATCAACATTTTGATTATCAATCAATGTGAATGCTTGTTTCAAAGCCTCTTTTCCATTAAAATAAGCATTAAAATGAGCATTCATATTATGGTATGTCCTAGAAGTAAAAGTATTTTTTTTAGTAGAACAAGCCACCAAAAAAAGGAGTAAGGCAATCACAAAAGGAATAAATTTGCTAAATTTATGCATTTATAAAAGATTAAATAAAATAATTAACGAATTTCAAGCAAAATTAATATATTTTGAATAAATGATACACGAAAAAATAGGAATTGAAATTTTTTATGTTAGGTTTTCTATTGGTTTATTTCTAAGCTTTATGTATTCATACCATGCACACCTATCCGACGACGCTAAATTCAACATCCTCCCCACATCCTCTATTAATTTATTTAATAAATACTTGTGTTTCACTATATACCACATTATATAACTCTGTAAATACTTCGTAGCTACTCCTCTGA
>JASEGF010000128.1 GCA_030017935.1 Bacteroidales bacterium
TTATCATCGGCATTTTTTTCTGTAATATAAGGGAAAATGGGAGATATAGATATCAGATTTATGCTATCTAAATTTTGATTTATTTTTTGTGTAAGTATACTTGACAGCTCATCTATTTTTACATTTTTTTTAATTTTCACAATTACTTCATCCTTAAGATAATCATTACTTGTTTGGCCTAAAACAATTATATTAAAAAATAAAAGAAAAATTAGAAAAATATTTTTTTTCATTTAAATTTTAGGATTTATTAAGCAAATATAGTAAGAAAGAATTATAATTTTTAAAAAAATTTTAAAAATGAATTAATTACTTTAAATTAATATCATAAGGTAATCGAGTCATAATAATTGGACTTTCTAAATTGTTATTAAACAAATAATAATAGTAAAACGAAGTGAAAAACTCTTGAGGTATTAATTCATTTACTGTAGATTCTGGAGTCATCATATCCATTATTTGTTGATAAAGAGTAATAGGAGCTGGATAAGTAACTACGCGATAATCGCTAACTTTAGCTAATTGAGCAGCTTTTTTGATAGCATCATTTGTATTACCTAGACTATCTACAAGCTTTAAATTTAAGCCATCTATACCAGTCCATACTCTACCCATACCAATTGAATCTATATATGATATTGATAAATTTCTACCTGCATTAATGCGAGATAAGAATATATCATAAAAGTCTGATACTTGCTTTTGTAAAGCACTAATGGCATAATTATTAGGTCTTTTAAGGGTAGCTGTGAAATCGCTATTAGCATTAGTGCCTATGCCATCCTGAGTAATACCTAATTTATCATTTAATAATTTATCTACTAATGGATATAATCCAAAAACTCCTATAGAACCTGTAAGAGTAGTTGGTTCAGCAAATATAAAATTGCCAGCACTAGACAAGTAATAACCACCTGAGGCAGCATATGAACCCATACTAACAACAAGAGGTTTTTTAGCTCTAATGTTCATAAGCTCTTGCCATATGACATCTGATGCTACACCATCACCACCAGGACTATTTATACGCAATATGACAGCTTTTACGTTCTCATCATCAGCTAATTTTCTAAGAATAGGTACCATTTTTTCAGCTGTTATCTTGCCATCTAGAGAGCCTTTCATCATTATTTCACCTTCTGCGAAAACTATTGCTATTTTATTCAAAGTTTTTTTATCAGCTTTAATATTTTCCTTATTTTGAGCAATGTAATTACCTATATTTATTGTCTTGGGAGTAGAACCTATCTTTTTTTCCACCATTTTGTCAAATTCTAATAAAGAAACTAAAGTATCTACCATTTTATTATTAAAAGCGTAGCTAGCATTGAGAGCATATAAGCTATCTGCAATCAAATTTAGTTTAGTAACAGGAATATTACGAGCATTACTAACGTCTGTAACTATAGTGCTCCACATTTGATTAGCAAAATGTGAATATTGTTCTTTATTCTCAGGGCTCATTTTGTCCTGAATATAGGGCTCTACGGCACTTTTGAATTTGCCCTCTCTCAGTACTATCATGTCTACACCAATCTTTTGTAAAAGATTTTTGTAAAAGTTAATTTCTAAATATATTCCTTTCCATAGTATAGATCCTATCGGATTAAGAGCAATTTTATCTGAAGCAGTAGCCACATAATAGCCTGTTTGAGAATAAGCATTACTAAAAGAATAAACAAATTTACCACTTTTTTTGAATGAATCCAATGCCATTTTAATAGGTCTGAGAGTCGTAAGGTCTGAACTCACTTCTGAGCAATCTAAAATGATACCTTTTACATTGTCATCATTAATAGCATAGTAAATAGCATTTACTACATCATAAGAGTTTAATTGCTTCTGCATGCTACCATTACCATACATATTAAAATTATCTTTTTCATAATCACCTATGTGAGTAGCTAAAGAAATTTTCAAAACATTATAATCAGACTGTATCTCAGATGTTTTTTTAATAGATTTTACTGATAATGATATCATTCCCAGAGTAAAAAAGAATAACAGAATAAAAAAGACTATAATTGTTATTAAATTACCTAATAAATTAGCTCCTAAATTTTTACCAAATGTTCCCATAAATAAAATTTTTACAAAGTTAAGATTATTTTTTAAATGCAAGGAGAAAATAATTAAAAATTTATTTCTAATTTTGTGAAAAATTTGCCCTGTGGTGTAATTGGCTAACACGTCTGACTCTGGATCAGAAAAGTCCAGGTTCGAGTCCTGGCAGGGCAGTTTTTTACTAAAGGTTAAAAATTTTTATTGTCATAAATAATTCTATATTTTTTAAATAAAATGATTGATAACAATAAATATTATCGTATTTCACAAGTGAGTAAAATGCTAGACATACCTGCTTCCACCTTAAGATACTGGGAAAGGGAATTCAAACAACTAAAACCTCTAAAAAGTAAAAATGGTATTAGATATTACAATGAAAAAGACCTAGAATTGTTAAAAAAGATAATCTTTATGACAAAAGAAAAAGGTTATACCATTGATGGAGCTAAATTCGCATTAAAAAACATAAATGCCAAAACAGGTGATATAATCACAGAATTAATATCTATAAAAAATGATTTGAAAGAATTGTTAGATTTGATTGATAATAAAAAATAGTAAGAGTATTATTTGAATAAAAAATCGTGGAATTCAATTATTTAGTTTCTTTTCTAATTTTTCTTTAATTAACTCTAGCAAACTCAGTGGTGTAGAAGTGGCTCCGCTTATTCCTATAGATTTTATATCAGAGGAGATATTTATTTCGTCAATATCTGATAATAATGAAACAAAAATCGTATAAGGGTTAGCAGATTTCGCTATATTATATAAATATTTTCCATTAGAGCTTTCTTTGCCACTTACGAAGATTATCAAATCATGCGTTTGAGCAAATTTCTGCAATGCAGGCGATCTTCCAATTACTATCTTGCACATTGTGGCATACGACTCGAAATGTATATTACGTTTATTTAATTCAGTTTTGAAATATTCTGCTATTTTTTCGAAACCTTCTTTATCTTTAGTAGTTTGTGAAAAAAGTGCAACAGGCTTATCTAATTCCACTTCTTTGGCTTGTTCTATGTTTTCTACAACTATACCTATATTTTTAGTATGTCCCAATAATCCTACAACTTCTGGATGATTTTTTAAGCCATATATAACTATTTGTCCCTGCATTTTTATCATTTTTTCAGCAATTGTACTAATCTTTTTTTGTAAGTGCAATACTATAGGGCATGTAAAATCATATATTTTAGCATCTATTTTTTGTAATTTTTTATATGTGCTAGGTGGCTCACCATGTGCTCTGATAATGATTTCATTTCCTTTTAATAAATCAATATCGTTGTATGAAATTTCTTTCATACCTAATTTCTTTAATCTATTTAATTCCTCTTCATTATGTACTAGCTCACCTAACACATATATCTCTTCTCTTTTTTTTAAAAGTTCTTCAGTTTTTTTTATTGAATTAGTTACCCCAAAACAAAACCCAGCATTTAGGTCTATTTCTATGAAAACTTTTTTCATTTTTGTTAATAAAAATTATAAAATATTTTTCAAAATTAGCAATATTTAATAAAAAAACTTTAATTTAGCATAAACAAAAACAATATTATGAAAACATTTATTTTATTTTTAGTAGTTTTATTTGCTAATACATTAATCTATTCGCAAATAATTAGTAAACAACAATTAGATAGTATTATAAATCTACAATGGAATATTAATGATGCCCAATGGATAAATTTAAATAAAACATCCTATACTTATAATGATAGTGCAAATCTTTTAGAAGAAATTAATTTTTTATGGAATAATAACTGGCAATATAGCACTAAAATAACCTACGAATATGATAATGATACAAATTTAATTAATAAAATCACTTATTTATGGAATAATAGTTCTTGGATTGGGTCTAGTAAAATACATTATACCTATACACAATTAAATGAGCCTTTAGTAGTAGTAACATATAAATGGGAAAATAATGCTTGGAAAGATTCATTAAAAGAAGAATATATCTATAATAACAATTTATTGACAGAGAGAATTTTTTATGTATATCAAAATAATACTTGGGTAAATTCCGCTAAAATCGAATATTCTTATGATAATAATGCGAATTTAATTTTAGAAATTTTTTATTATTGGGATAATGCAAATTGGATAAATTCTACCAAAACAGAATATACTTATGATACATTTAATAATCTGATTTCATCAATATATTATGAATACCTTTTTAGCTGGGCACCGAAGACCAAGAGAGAATATACTTATGATAGTAATAATAATTTAATTACAGCTATTACTTATAATTGGATTAGCACTTGGGAAAATTTATGGAAAACAGAATATAGTTACAATAATTATGGGGATATGGAACAAGATATTACATACTCATGGGATAACCAGTCTAATAGTTGGGTACAAGGACGTAAAGTTGTGAGAACTTACGACAATAATTACACATTTGATGATATGATTTTACCTATTTCTATCAATTATGATTTATTTAGTCATAAATTATTGAATGAAATGTCTTATCAATGGAATAATAATTTATGGATTAATAATACTAATAGTCAATATTATTATTCTGATTTTAATAATCAGGGAATTAGTGAACTTAATGCAACTAATTTTAATTTATATCCTAATCCTGCTAATGATTTTATTTATATAGATTTAATGAATACTTATAGCTATGATATTATTTTTAGACTTTTTGATGTATTAGGTAATGAAATTATAGAAACTAAACTAATAAAAAATAATAAAATTGATATAACTGATTTAAATACTGGCATTTATATTTATCAAATAATTTATAATAAAAAGAGTATTAATGGTAAATTATTAAAATATTAATTTTTTATTTAAAAATAATTATGTAATTTTGTAAATACAAACCCCTAAAAATATAAAAAATATGAGAAGATTATTAAGTTTAATGTTGGCTATCCTAATTTCAGGAGTAGCTTTCGGGCAGATACAACCCATCAAAGTCTCAAAGGATTTCGATCAATCCAAAGAATCGAAGACAAGTATCACACAATCAAATACTCAAATGGGTAGAGTACAAAGAGATGATAAAACTATCCACTTTGCTAATCCTAATAAAGCTATCACAGGTACTTTTTCACTTTCCCCTACAACTTATATCCCAGGACAAACCATGATTTTACATTTCAATATTACTTTTTCATCACCAGATTTAGAATATTGTGATGGGATCAGTATTACATTCCCTACTGGAATGACCCCACAGGAGACTAATACGAGTACTGCTATTGGTGGAGCTGCTCTTGCAACCCCTATATCAGGTAATACTGTTGTATGGGGACAAGTTACAACACCTTCTGGATGGGGAGTTATAGCATCAGGTTCATATGATTTCCAAGTGGCAGTAGCAATAGATGCAGGTCTAACTGGACAACAATCTATTGTTTGCTATGCTATGGGAGATGGATATGGTTCCGCCCCACATGCTATCAATCAAACTATAACAATGACAAAAGCATTAGACCATGATGTAGCAGTAACTGGTCTTTTATTACAGAACATATATAGTACAGGTACCATTATAACTCCTAAAGCTATTTTAGCTAATGTAGGAACTAATGATGAGACAATAAATATGCAATTTATCATCAGTGATGGTACTGCAGATATATATACTGAGATAGTTACAGGACATGCTATTGCTAGTGGCGACATAGATACTATTACTTTTACACCAGACTGGACAGCTAGTACACCAGGGAATTATACAGCTACTTGCTATAATATAACTGCGGACGATTATGCAGCAAATGATATTTTAACTAAGGCTTTTCTAGTATCTGATCCTATATGGGGTTATGCTGTGAATGCTTATGATCCTGATGAGATAATACCAAAAGGACCAGTGAAAGTTAATTTAGCAACTGGAGAAATTGTCCCAATTGGTAGCAATACTGTAACAGATTTAATACCAGGTGCAGACTTTATTAGAGGAGATTGGTATGCTAGTAACTCTAATAGTAATTCATTATTAACAATTGATACAACAACAGGAAATTTAACTACTATTGGAAATCTAGGTTTAGCAATGCACGGATTAGCTTATGATGCAACTACTGATAAATTATATGGATGTGCATACGATGAGATTGATACTAGCTCTATCTTATATGAAATCAATTACTACACTGGTACTTGTACTCAAATTGGTACTATATGTGATGGTGTTATTATAGGTATAGCTGCTAACTCACATGGTAATATATATGGAATTAATATTGCTAATGATACTTTGTATAGCATAGACAAAACAACTGGAGAAGGTACAAAAATTGGAGCATTAGGTTATAATCTTAAT
>JASEGF010000129.1 GCA_030017935.1 Bacteroidales bacterium
GCATTTTAAATAAAATTCTTAATTCATAGTTTAATTGAAAAATTAAAAATTTATTACATTATTAAGATAGTATAAATTATAGCTTATTAAAATAGGTATTTAGATAATAAATTTCACCAATATTGTTGTCTTAACAGAATAACTCTAAACTTTATTATTATCCTCCTTGCGAAATGCTTTGCAATTTAATTTTTGTTGCGTTCATACAAGCATAAATATTTTACTCAGTTAGCTATAATAAATATAAAGTAGATGAGTAGAGCGAAGCTCTTACCGAAGCCACCATATATTTATAAATTTATTTACAAATTACTATCATTATTAAAATTTATACCGTAAAATATTATATGATTTAATTAGTACTTAATAAATACTGATTTTAATTAAGTTTTAGTATATTTAGAAAAAAAAGTTATTAACAATTTATTTTAAATCGTTAAAATTATAAAAATAGTATATATTTGTAAAAACAAAAATATGAAAAAAGTATTAGTTTATTTTATAATCGGTTTATTCTTTATTAATTGTAGGGGACAAAACAAAGAATTTAATGATTATATATCAAATTTTCATGAAATAAGATTTCCTTCTCTAATTGATAGGAGATATTCAATTAATAATACTATAGAAATATTGCAGAATATACCATCAAATGGTTCAATAGATACTAGCTGTTGCCATGCTGATATTATCTTAAGAAATAGACAAGTTTCTATACCAATTTTTAATAATTTAAAACATAAAGATACATTAAATTTTATAATTGATGATACGTTAAAAGAAGAATACTTTAGTGGAGTATTATTTAAAATAAAAGGTAAATATGCATATATCAAAGGTCAATACATGAGTTATGGTTACACATATAAAGGATGGATAATGAAAAAATATATAGCAACTAATCTAATATTATTAGATAGTATACCATTATATAAAACTCCTAAATTAAAAGCAATTAAAACATATATAATAGATCCAAAGTGGTACCCGGTAGAAATTTTAAAATGTCGTGATGGTTGTTTATATATTAAATATCATGATTTGCGCCAGAAGATAAAGGGGTGGTTATCACCTAAATATCAATGTGCTAACCCTTATACAACATGTTGTTAAAAAATTATTACATCAAATCATGGTTAAATGGATGGTATAAATTTAATAAACATCTTGAAGAAGTTAAAGAATTTAAAATGATATTAAAACTAAACTAATAAAATGAAAAATATTGCAACCTTTATACAATGTATTTTGATAAATAAATAAAAATAAATTATTATGAAAAAGATTATTTTATACAATAAATTTTTATTAACGATGATTTTTACATTTTTTATTATAAATGTATGTAAAAGTCAGATAAAACCTAACAAAGATATAATAGAAAATTTTGATCATTATTATCATATAAGAATTGAAGTAAATCAATGTAATCATCATATAATAAAACTATTTGAAGAAGGGATGATATGTAATTCTATAGACACAATAGAATTTTTCCCTTTTGTAGAATTAAATACAAAAAAATATTATGAATTAAAAAGTTATATAGCTAAAGATAGATTTTTTTCAAAAGATACAATAATAGATGATCTGGGACATAGGATTTTTACAAATCCTTATGGTTTTACTATTGAAATTACTATTTTAAATAATGATAAACTTATAAAAATTAATTGGATAGATGGCAAATGTAAAGAATTAGAAAAATGTATAGATATGATAAATGATTTAATACCAAAAGAAAAACGCAATAAATTAATGATAAATTATAAACAAATAATTCCATAAGATTAGCAATTTTTTAATTAAAAAATAAAATCCAAATTATTTCCCCCAGCGGAGACCTTTCTTTTGTTACTTTTATTTATTCACCTTTTACCTCTCTCCTACCCTTCTACTAACTAGATTGCCATATCACAGCCTATTATTTCACTATAATTATTATTTTTTATAAAATCTACACTTTTGGCGATATAATCGCGCATTAATGCATCTTCGTTGATGAAAGCCACATTTTCTCTAAAAGCAGAAAATACTTTTTCTAAAATAGGAGAAGTTTTGTGAGGGCGTCTAAGTTCTAATGCTTGTGCTGCATTCAATAATTCTATAGCTAAGACTTTTTCTACATTATTATAAATTTTCAAAGCTTTAGTTGCTGCATTAGCTCCCATACTTACATGGTCTTCTTGCCCTTGCGAAGATTCGATAGAATCTACTGAAGATGGCGTAGCCAACTGTTTACATTGACTTACAATAGCTGCAGCTGTATATTGTGGTATCATAAAACCTGAATTGAGACCTGGATTGGCTACTAAAAAAGAAGGTAAATTCCTTTTGCCACCAATTAATTGATATATACGTCTCTCTGAAATATTAGCTAATTCTGATAATGCAATGCCAATGAAATCTAATACAAGTGCGAGTGGTTCTCCATGAAAATTGCCACCAGACAATATTTTATTTTCATCAGGAAATATTGTTGGATTGTCTGTTGCACTTTGTATCTCTGTAGATATAACATCTCTGAAATATCTGTAAGTATCTTTGATAGCACCATGCACCTGAGGTATACAACGAAATGAGTATGGATCCTGCACTTGCTCCTTGCTAATTTGTTGTATTTCGCTGCCTTCTAATAATGTGAGCATGTTTTTAGCAGTATTTTGTTGTCCAAGATGAGGACGCACTAAATGCAGTCCTTCATAGAAGGGATCAGATAATCCATAAAAGGCATCTAATGACAGTGCTCCTATTATATCTGCCCATCCAAGTAAATTTCTCATTTTTATAACTAAATAACTAGCATATGACGACATAAACTGAGTACCATTTAGTAGTGCTAGTCCTTCTTTAGAAGCTAATTCTATTGGTGACAAATTTAATAATTTATAAAGCTCTTGTGTGCTGATTTTTTTACCTCGATATACAACTTCTCCTTTACCTATCAATGGTAATGATAGATGTGCTAAAGGAGCTAAATCTCCAGATGCTCCTAGTGAACCTTGTTCGTATACTACAGGATGTATTTCATTATTTAAAAAATATATCAATCGCTCTACAGTATCTAATTTGACGCCACTATTCCCATATGATAAACCTTGTATTTTGAGGGCCAGCATTAGTCTCACTATCTCTTCAGGTACCACATCTCCTATACCACAAGCATGGGATAAAATTAATTTTTCTTGTAAAACAGATAAGGAATCTTTAGGAATTTTAACAGAATATAAAGCTCCAAATCCAGTATTAATGCCATAAACAGGTTTATCATTTTTTTCTAAATAATTATCTAAAAATTGTCTTGATTTTTGAATATTATTTTTAGCAATATCACTCAAATGTACATCTAATCTATGATTCATTATAGCCTCTAATGTATCAAAATTTAATGTTCTTTCAATATTATAAGTTTCAGACATAATTAATTGAATTAATTTTTGGCAAAATTAAATTTAATTTTTCTATTTTTAAAATAGTAGAGAGTAGATAGTATATAGTAGAGAGTAGATAGTAGTGAGTAGATAGTAGTGAGTAGATAGTAGTGAGTAATAAGTAATGTTAAATTTCCAAAGCTGATTCTTTACCCGTGAGATAACTACTATCCTACTAATCTAACAAGTCCCAGTTCAGACTTTTTCTATTTTCATTTTTCAAAAAATCTAGAATACCAGTTTTCTGGATCTAAATGCCATTGATCTAATATAGGTAAAACATCTTCAGGTATATACTTGTTTGCAATAGCATTAGGCAACAAATGTGGATAATCTGCTAATGAATAAACTTCTATATTGTTTTGTTTAAATTCATTCTCTACCCATGAGAAAGCATATGAAAAAATAGATACCAATCCGATGACATTACAATTAGCATCTATAATTGCATTAATAGCATTTCTACTACTTTTACCAGTAGATATTAAATCCTCTACAACGATGACATTTTGTTTTTCTGGTAAAAAACCTTCAATCTGATTATGTAATCCGTGCTCTTTAGCCTGTGAACGAACATAGACAAAAGGCTTATCTAGCAAATGGGCTAAAAGTGTTCCCATAGGTATACCAGCAGTAGCCACGCCAGCAATATAATCTGCATTATCAAATTTTTCTAATACTAAATCTTTTAAAAAATTTGCTATTTGAGTACGATACTGGGGATAGCTTAATATTACCCTATTATCGCAGTAAATAGGCGACCTTAATCCCGATGTCCATGTAAAAGGATTTGCATAATTTAATTTTATTGCGTTAATTTGCAAAAGAATTTTACAGGTTTGCTCACAAATTTGCTTATTAAAAATCATAATAGTAATGTATAAAATTTTCATCAAAAATAAAATAATTTTAATAACTGACGATATTCATATTTTGAAGCACATTACAGATAGAGTGCTCATTAAGTATCAGCCTAATATTAATGAAATTATAGATACTCTAAAAGTTTTCTCTGATAATGATGATTATCAACAGCTTATTCTTATTAGCTACGAATTAGAAACTTTTTATATAAAATTATATAATTTATTCAAAGTCGTTTTAGGTGCTGGAGGTGTAGTCTTTAATGAAACTATGGATAAAATTTTATTCATTTTAAGAAATGGTGTTTGGGATTTGCCTAAAGGGAAAATTGACTTTGGAGAAAGTGACGAAAAAGCTGCTATCAGAGAAGTGTGTGAAGAAACTGGCGTTTGTGATCTCACACTTATTAAAAGATTAGATCCTACACTTCATATTTATTTCTCTAATAATGAAGCATACTTAAAAGAAACTCATTGGTTCAGTATGAAAGCTAAAGAAACTCTACCACTTATTCCACAAAAAGAAGAAAAAATCGAAGTAGTACAATGGTTTACTCCAGATGACATCAGAGCTAATTGGGATAATATGTTTCTAAGTATTAAAAGCCTTTTAGTATCAAATAATTTCTTTAAACTTTAATTTCTTTTTGTTAAGAATTTTCATTTGCTTATTTGTATATTAAATTATTTAGTTTTAATTTTGTAATTAAAGATTTTGTAAAAAATTAAATGAAAAAAATATTAATAATTGTAGTTTTAATAAATTTATTTTCTAATTTATTTTCACAAAATTATATTGTAGTATTAGATGCTGGACATGGTGGCAAAGACCCTGGTGCGATATATGGTAATGTTAGAGAAAAAGATATCACTCTATCAATGGCCTTGGAAGTTGGTACAATTTTAACGAATAAATATAATAATCTTCAGGTAATATATACTCGCCAATCAGATATTTTCGTACCTTTGATAGAGCGTACACGAATAGCTAATAAGAAACATGCTAATCTTTTTGTTTCTTTTCATGTAAATGCTTCTAAATCTCCTGAACCTAGCGGCTATGAGGTTTATGTGATGGGAAATGCCAAAGTAAAAGCCTGGTTAGAGACAGCAATTGCAGAAAACTCAGTTGCTATCTATGAAGATGATTATTTGGAATCTTATGATGGCATAGATCCTAACTCTACTGAAGGATATATCGCTTTCTCTCTCTATCAAAATCAATTTCTCGATAAAAGTCTAATTTTAGCTGATAAAGTTACTAGCAGCACTTTGCAAGTAGCTCCTTTTATGAATAGAGGAATAAAACAAGCTCCTTTTTTTGTTCTCTACAAAGCTACAATGCCTTCAATACTTATCGAAATGGGGTTCATAACCAATCAACAAGATAGAACATGGATAACAAATAAAGATAATCAAAAAAAAATAGCTAATAATATTGCTAATGCTATTGCAGATTATATAATAAATGTAGATAATTTCTCACTTGTAGAAAAAACCACTGCTGCAGATATAGATACTACTATCGCAGTTAGTAATGAATTAATTTATTATATCCAATTTTTATCAAGCTCAGAAAAACTTACAAATAATCATAAAATATATAAAGATTTCCCATCTGACTCTATTTCTTATTATTTTTTTAATAATGCTTATAGATATATATATGGTCATTTTACTAATTTTAATCAGGCACGAGACAAATTAAATTATGTAAAACAAAAAGGATATAAAGATGCTTTCATTGTTAAATTTAAAGATGGGAAAAGAGTTTTTTAGAAATTTTATATCTTTTTAACATCCTTTTATTTATTACTATTATTATCATTTATAACAAATTTTCAGGGCTAAAGCCCATATCTTTTTCTATGATAATGGTAGTGAGTAATGCTAAAGCCCACAACACTTTCTATGTTATACCCTGACCTGAAGTCAGGGTTAATATTTGGCAATTTGTGAACTTTGTGTAATATCTTAGTGCCCTTTGTGGTAAAATAATTAACCTAAATAATTTACACACAGTAAACGTTATAAAACCACAACGATATTATTAT
>JASEGF010000012.1:0-6492 GCA_030017935.1 Bacteroidales bacterium
CAAATTATTTTTTACAAAATTAATTAAAATTTGAAAATATAATCAAATAAATTTCCAAACAATAAAAATTTTGTCCTATTTTACACCCTCCCTCTTTGTTCAATTCATTTTAACATTATATTGCCAAATTCAATAAAATTATTAAATTTGCCTAATTAACATATCATTGAACATTATGAAAAAATTATTTTTTACTTTTATTTTATTGCTTATAAGTTTATTAGCATTCAATCAAAATATTCCAAGTTATGAACCAATAATGGATGAATTTTTCTCTATTTACAAGAATAATACTCCGCCAGAGGCTATAGATTTCATCTTTAATACTAATCCGACCATAATACAAAGAAATGCAGAAGAGGTTACGCAGATAAAGCTTAGGCTTTCTGCCCTCACTGCTATGTTAGGGGAATATTATGGATATGAAAAAATAAAAGAACAAAAATATGGTGAGAGTTTAGTTGTAGTTACTTATATGTTAAAATATGCTTATCAGCCCTTATTTTATACTTTTACATTATATTATCCTAAAGATAAATGGCAGTTGCAAACGGTTAAATTTGATGATAAAATACAAAATTAGAACGTCAAATAAATAGGTAATTGTTCGCCAAATGGGGTATAAAAATACCAAAAGCCAATTTTTTCATTATTTTTATAATTACCTTCTATTAATAGGCTGCCATTTTTATCAAAATATTTTGCTGTTCCAGATTTATAATGATTTTGGAAAAATAAATCTACCTTTTTATTTCCATTGGGATAAAACTCTTGATATTTACCATTTAATTTACCTTTAGAGAAATGAGCTATTGCTTTAATTTTATTCTCTTTATTATCATAGTATAGAAATGCATTACCATCTGGAGTATTATTTACAAAAGATATGCTCGCCCACAAACTAGAATTCGGAAAATAATATCGCCACAATCCTGTACGCTGTCCTTTTTCATTTATTCTACCTTCTGCTTTTAATCTTATATATGGATGATATAAATCTGGCGGATAAATAAGTTGTACTAATTTAGTATTATTATTTTGCCAGCTACTATCTATCATTGCTATTAAGCTATCATATTCCAATAAAAAAATTTGTTCATTGGAGAATAGTAAATTTTGCAAAAATGATTTTACTTTTCCTGCAGTATCCCAATTTATAGTAGCTTTAAATTTAAAATTTGTGTCTAATATCTCAAAATTACCTAATTTAATTTCATAAGGTTTTTCAGTTGTTAAGTTTATTAAAAATTCTTTATCTATTTTATCATTTATTTTTTCATGAGCAAAAGGTTTATAAATGGATTGGAAATAATCTTTATTATTAATATTGAATGAATTAGAAATATTCAATTTTTTTGTAGTAATCATATTTTCTAATAGTTCAATAGAATTAGCAATTAACAAAAAGTCACCATCAATATATGAATAAAAAATGTCTGGTGATTGAAAATATTGTGAAAAGAAAAAATTCATTATTTGCCCCCATCTGACTGGATATAATGTATACATGCCCCAATTTATTGGATCTTTAATAGAATAATATGACCATTTTTTTATATTTTCTTCATTTAATTGTTTACTATTAATTTTACAGATAGCTGCAATCTCGTCATTTTTAGTATTATGAGCTATGCATAGATTATTCCCTAATAATGAAAATAATTTTTCTTGCACACTCATCGGGAATAAATGTACTATAGAATCCCATTTACTTTTTATATCTTCATTTGCTAGAAAACCAGGAATTAGTTTTGTAAATAAGTCTTTAGCAGACCATAAATAAATATTTGATATATCGGAAGGCAAATATTTTAAAATATTATAATCTATCTCTTCAAAAGTAGAATTATCAACTTGATAATTTAAAAAAAACTTTTTTTTAGGATTAGCGATAACGCTATATTCAGCAATGGCATTAGTATCAGGCACATTTATTACTAAATAATTAAAATTATAAATATCTTGCGAAAATATATCTGTAAACCAAAGATTCAAATTGCTGTCTGGCAAACAAACTATGCTAAAAAGTTCATTCGTTTTAATATAATTGGATAAATTAGCAAAATGACTATTATCTACTGTACTATTAATTTGACTCTCAGTTTTTGATATTAATAAAAAATTATCATTAATTTTTGAATAAAAATTGGAATTTTTTACATTAATTAGTTGAACATTTTTTTTATTTTGAAAATTTTTATTATTTAGTTTTGATAATTGAGAGAGGAACTTGTCAGCATTATTTTTATCTCTGAAAGATATTAGATATAGTGGAGCAATGGAAGGAAAAGAATGAGATATAGCAATATACAAATTAGCTTTTGTTAAACATTTTTGCACATCGTCATTATATTTTAGAGATCTTAATTCATTAAAATCATCAGTTATAGTCTTATTAATATCTGAATTTTTTAAAACCTTGGAAGGTGTAGAATTTTCTATAATATTAATTTTTTCAGTAAAGTCATGGATATAGATAAATAATTGAGTATCTATTGGTAAAAGATTTAATGGATCTTGGTTTGAATTATTTTTTTTTGAAAAATAAATTACTATAAAAATTATAGCAGCTATACCAATTATTGCTAAAATTAAAAATAGAAATTTACGTTTCATTTTTTTATCAAAATTACAATAAATTATCTATTAACTAATGATTAGCAAATAAACCTAAAATTTTTACTCAGCAATAATAAGAAAATAATTTTTTTTGCCTCTTTGAATGACAATAAATTTATTTTGAATTAAGAAATTTTCATTTATAATAAGATTTTCATCATTTACTAGTTGCTTATTTAGATAAATACCATTATTAGCTATCATACGACGTGCCTCACTTTTAGAAGCTAAAATATTTGTATTATTTGTTAATAAATCTATAATTCCAATACCTTGAGCTATTATTTCATGAGATATCTTAAACTGTGGAATAGCAGCGAAAATGTACAAGATAGAAGCTAAATCCAAATTTTTTAAAAGATCTATGGAACCATTACCAAAAAGAAATTCACTTGTAGTTTTAGCTATTTCTAATGCTTTGCTGCCGTGTATCATCATTGTAAGCTCCTCAGCAAGCTTTTTTTGTAATAATCTATTCTCTGGAGCAGTTCTATGTTTTATGATGAGCTCGTCAATAGTTGGTTTATCTAGTTCAGTGAAGATTTTAATGTACCTTTCTGCATCCTCATCGGAAGTATTAATCCAGAATTGATAAAATTCGTAAGGAGAGGTTTTGTCTGGATCGAGCCATACATTACCTTTTTCTGTTTTACCAAATTTAGTACCGTCGGCTTTAGTGATTAATGGGCAAGTAATAGCATAAGCTTCGCCACCTGTAGCCCTTCTGATGAGCTCAATACCAGTAGTTATATTTCCCCATTGATCGCTACCACCCATTTGTAGCTTGCAATTAAAATTTTTATATAAATGCAAAAAATCATTAGCTTGTACTAATTGATATGAAAATTCTGCAAAAGATAGCCCCTCCCCTACTTCACCGCTTATGCGTCGTTTCACATTTTCTTTAGCCATCATGTAGTTTACAGTTATATGTTTCCCTACATTTCTGATGAAATCTAGAAAACGATAATCTTTCATCCAATCATAGTTATTTAATAGTAAAGCTCCATTTTGTTTATCATTAAAATCTAAAAGTCGTGATACTTGTTTTTTAATGCCTTCTTCATTTTTTCTAATAATTTCCTCAGACAATAAATTTCTTTCTTCACTTTTGCCAGAAGGATCTCCTATCATACCAGTAGCACCGCCTAGGACTAATATGGGTTTATGACCAGCTCTCTGAAAATGTCTCAAAAGCATTATTGATACTAAATGACCGATATGCAAAGAATCTGCTGTAGGATCTATACCCACATATGCTGCAGCACCAGGATCAGATAAATAATTTTTAACCTCTGGTATCATTTCATAAATCATACCTCGCCACTCTAACTCAGCTATGAAATCCATAATGAAAAACAATTTTTTAATTTAAATTGCAAAAATACAAATTTAAAATAATAAGTGTAGAGGTTGTGTATGATACATTTTGCATGATAAAGTTTCTGGAGCAAAATTTTAAAAATTTTTTCATTCATTAAAGCTACCACCTGGCATAATTGGAATATATGGTTCTTTTGATTGTTCGGGAGGTTCAGGAAAAATTGGATGCTTTTCATAATTTTTTAAAAAATCATATAATTGTTCAGGTATCAACCTTTTACCAATTATCCTTTTATATTGATCTAAAACATACATTACTGGTGTAGAATATACATCATAATATTTCCTAAAATCGCCTGATGCAGTATAAATGCCATTTACATTTATGAAATCTTGCATTTGCATATTATTAATTACTTTTTTCATCTCTATAAAGCTACTATCAGTGCATACAGCAAATACTTTTAAATTAAATGTATCTTTATACTGTTTGTAAAACTCCACTAATTTTGGTGTTTCTTTTTTACAATGTCCACAGCTGGGATCCCAAAAATATAATATTGTATATTTAGCATTTATACTATGTAATGAATTCAAATTTTTGGCAGTATCTAATAAAATCAGATTAGGTGCAATATTACCCAATAAATTAGGTCGTATAGCATCTGCTCTGTCTATAATTTTTTGTGTAGAAGATTCTGATAGCCAATAAGCTTTACCAGTTTTATAATAATTGTCCGCTAAATGAACAAATATTTTGTCAAAGCCCATAACTTTACTGGTTTCATAATTATAAGTTAACCACCATAGAACATATTTAAATGTTTCTTTATTTGCTGCTGCTTTTGCTAAGATTTTATCGGCTTCTTTGATAATTGTATCTGGATGCTGGGCAATGACATTATTAAAATATGTTTCTAACTTATTATGATATATAGGAGTACGCAGCAATGCCTCGTCAGCAATATTTATATTATCCCAATAATGATCTTTAAAATAATAATATTGGTAGGAGCTATCGACACTACCATCTGACTTTAAAGGTAATTGATCTGGTACTTCTGGATCTTTAGTAGCTTTAAACATTCTAGCTAAAAGAGTGGTAGGATATTGCTCCATATATTTTATCTTCATATTGTTTATACTATCTATGAGTAATTTGATCCTAGAATTATAGAATTCTACTGAATCTGACAAGTTTTTTTGCTTCAATTCTTTAACTTTTTGCTGTAAAGAATATATTTCTTTTGATGGCTTAGTAATCTCATTATTAAACCTAAAAAATAATTCATTTTCTAAAGAGCCTTTTACTTTAGCTTTGCCAGGTAAATCTGTAGTATCAGTTTCTATACTAAAAATTCTTTCATTGTCATTTAGAATAAATTCTAAATATTTCTTAGATGGTGTTATGAGTAAATACATTCCGCTACCCACAGTGTCTTTAGATTGAAATATTCCTTTGCCCGTCTTATCTAACTTAATAGTGTCTTTTACATATTGCCATTTACCATAGTAATATCCGAGATATACATTAGTATCGGCCAATTGTGGAATTGTAACTTGAATTTTGTAACCTGGAATTTTTTGTGATAAAGCTACATTTATCATTAATAAAAAGCTAAGCAATGATAGTACAAAAATCTTTTTCATCTTTTTTAATTTTTTATAATGCAAATTTATTATTTTTTTATTAAAAAAAATCACAAATTATAAATATCATCACTATTATAAAAATTATTATCTGTTCCCTCTTCGTATCTATAATTGTAACTATGTAGAGCTAAAAGCACTTTGAGGCTTTCACTACCCCATCTATCGATAAACCAATATTTAGCTAAATAAATTGCAGCTTTTTGAGTTTCTAATTTATTTTTATTATATAAAACTACAACATCTTTCAGATCTTGATATATATCACTTAGAAACTCAGGAATAGAAATATCATTTATCCATAAATAATCATCATCAGTTATTTGAAAATCAAAATATTTAGAAAAAATCTCATTTAATCTATTGTAAATTATAGTGTAGGTTTCTTCATTGACCGTCCTCTCAGCGTATTCGATATCTGCATCATCTATTAAATTAATAATTGTACCGTAGAAATATAGCATTGGCAGAGCCACTAGTAAAAAATTTACAATATTTTCAAAATCATATTCCTCAGCAGATTCTATAAGATTACAGTAATCTTGACAAAATAAGATAAATTGTTCTATCTGTTGCTGATCTATGCTTTCATAACTTTTTGACATAAAAAGATGTTTTTACAAAAATAATTAAATTTTTAATCTTAGCTCAAATATATTCAGTAAAGAATGATATAAATTAGTTTGTCAGACTAATAATTTTTGATTAATTTTGCAGAAAAAAGAGTTATGAAAACTGTAAAAATCGCAATCAATGGTTTCGGTAGGATAGGCAGAAACGTATTTAAAGTATTAGAACGCAGAAATGATGTAGAGATTGTAGCAATAAATGATCTAACTGCTCCAGCTACATTGGCACATTTATTAAAATATGATTCTGTATTTGGAGTTTTTGATGGCA
>JASEGF010000012.1:6502-19192 GCA_030017935.1 Bacteroidales bacterium
TGGCAGTGTAGAAGCTAAAGAACAAGGTATAGTTGTAAATAATAGAGAATATAAAATCTTTGCTGAGAAAGATCCCACTGTGCTACCATGGAAAGAATTAGGAATAGATATAGTACTAGAATGCACAGGTAAATTTAGAGATAGAGAAGGATTAATGAAACATATCCAGGCAGGTGCCAAAAAAGTTATCATAAGTGCTCCAGCTAGTAAAGGAACTGATGTAGATATCACTGTAGCTATAGGTGTAAATGATGACAAATTGACTAAAGATCATATTTTGATTTCAAATGCTTCTTGTACTACAAACTGCTTAGCTCCAGTCGTTAAAGTTTTGCATGAGAATTTTGGTATAGAATATGGTTTTATGAACACAATTCACGCATATACTAACGATCAAATAATTTTAGACTCTCCACATAAGGATTTACGCAGAGCACGTGCAGCAGGTTTATCTATTATTCCTACATCTACAGGTGCTGCTAAAGCTATTGGACTGGTAATGCCAGAGCTTGCTGGAAAATTGAATGGAAGCTCTATGAGAGTTCCAGTGCCAGATGGATCTGTTGTTGATTTATATGTTTTCTTGCAAAAAGATACTACTGCAGAGGAAATCAATGCTACTATCAAAAAATATGCTGAAGGTAGCTTAAAAGGTATTTTACAATATTGCGAAGATCCTATAGTAAGTCATGATGTTGTAGGGAATACACATTCTTCTATAGTAGATGCTGAGCTCACTTTTGTTACTGAAAAAAGATTTGCTAGGATAGTCGCTTGGTATGATAATGAATTTGGCTATTCAAATAGATTAGCTGAAATAGCAGTCAAAGTTGGACAAATAGAATAAATTTTTTAAAACAAATGTTTTTAACTACTTTAATAATTGTTTTCTCATTAATGATATTGGCTGTTGCAGGCATTGGAATAAAAATGATTTTTAAAAAAGATGGAAAATTCGAAAAAAAATGCTCTGTGATAAACCCTAAAACAGGAGAAAAAATTTCTGCTTGCATGCGCTGTGAGGAGCAATGTGCTGAAAAACAATAATTTACTATGAGTTTAAATATCAAATATGAAAATATGCTCGACGATTTCGAGCCTAATGATGGCTATGCTAGAATAGATTATTACGACGAAGAAACTATAAATAAATTAGCAGAACATTATTATGAAATACTAAAACTAATAGGTGATAATCCTGATAGAGAAGGATTAGAAAAAACACCTATCAGAGTCGCTAAATCAATGCAATTTCTAATGCATGGCTACTATGCTGATCCAGAACAAATATTACGTTCTGCTATGTTTAAAGAAGATTATCGAGAAATGGTAATAGTGAAAAATATAGAAATTTATTCGATGTGTGAACATCATATGTTACCATTTTTTGGTAAAGCACATGTAGCTTACATACCTAATGGTAACATTGTAGGCTTGAGTAAAATAGCAAGAGTTGTAGATGTGTATGCGCGTAGATTGCAAGTACAAGAAAGATTGACCTCTCAAATCAAAGATTGCATACAAAATGTATTACATCCTCTTGGAGTAGCCGTCGTAATAGAAGCACATCACTTATGTATGATGATGCGAGGTGTACAAAAACAAAACTCAGAAATGGTAACATCTGATTTCACTGGTGCCTTCAGAAAAGAAGAAACTCGTGCTGAATTCCTTTCTCTCATAGGTGCTAAACAATTACATTAATTATAATTTTATTTGTTTGTTAAAAAACCATATAAACTCTCAATTTATATGGTTTTTTTTATTATGCATTGTATTATTGACAATATTTTAAAAACAAAATTATTAAATAATAGGTTCTATAACGTTTATTATGTGTAAATTATTTTACCACAAAGGGCACAAAGATATTACACAAAGTTCACAAAGTTTCATTTATAACCCTTTTAATTCCATGTTTTAATAAAATAACATTAAAGTTTATCATTATCTTTCATTTTTTCTCTGTGTTCTTTGTGCTTTCTTTGAGAACTTTGTGGTTAATATTTAACTGTTCAGTAATAAATAAAATTCTTTTTTATAAAATTAGTTTTTTTAATCTTTACCCACTCAAAACGTTATAGAACCAAATAATAAATTTCAATATTAATATTCATATCCATAAATACATTTTCTTAGTTTTTATCTAAACTTTTAAAAGTGATATTTTACATTTTTGGCAAAACGATACATATTATTATTTTTTTTGCAATAACAAAATTTAAAAAATTATCAAAATTATGATACCAATAGAGGAAATTTATTCAGATCCACGAATAGTAGAAAATCTAAATGCATGTATCAATTGTGGTGTATGTACAGCACTTTGCCCAGCTGCGGATTATTATGACTATGAACCTCGATATGTAGAGCGTGTGGTACTATCACATGATCCCGCAGCTTTAGAGGAGTTAATGTCATCAGATTACATATGGTATTGTGGGCAATGTATGTCGTGTAAAGCACGTTGTCCTAGAAAAAATGCTCCAGGAGTTGTTGTCAGTGCGCTTAGATATTGGTCTCAGAAAACAGGTCTTTTTGCTAAAAGTAAAATGGGAAGAAATCAAGTGCTAATAAAACAATCTATTGGACAAAATATATATGATTTGGGTTATTGTGTTCATCCATCTAAATTAACCAAAGAAGCACATCCTGAACAAGGTCCAGTATGGGAATGGGTTTTTAATAATCGAGAAAAAGCTTATTCTCTTGTAAATGCAAATATTGATAAAGAAGGTGCTGGCCCAATGAGAAAAATTTCTGACGATACTGTGAATGAAATACATTCTATTCTGAAGGGAACCGGTGCATTAGATTTATGGGAAACAATAGAAAATTCAGTTAAAGAAATTTCAATTAATAATAAAAAATAATAAAATATATGGAAGCAAATAATAACCCTAAAAAAAGAATTTATTGGCGAGAATATGTAAAAGATATTCCTAAAAATGATTATTTCTATTTCCGTAGCTGTATCAGACAAACTTTTTTCCCTGGTGCAGAGCAAATGTTCTTAAAAATTCTTAAAAATAATTTGAACATTAATTACAAAGATGATCCTAATCTAACCACATGTACTGGCATAGGTTATCACAGTGATATCATTCCATTAGAGACTGTTCACACTATGGTAGCTAGACATTTTTCTCTAATGAATGAATCTGGTTATTCTAATTTCGTATCATCATGTGTAACAACTTTTGGTATTATGACTGAAGCGCTGGAAATGTGGCACGAATTCCCAGAAACTTTAGAAAAAACTCGAGAAAATCTTTATAAAACTACTGGTAGAACTTTTGAACCACCTAAAGCTATCGCTCATGCTAGTGATATTATTTATTTATACAGAAATGAAATAGCAAATCAATTAAAATACAGACTTATTAATCAATATACTGGTGAACCATTAAAAGTTGTTGACCATGTTGGTTGTCATTATTCTAAGATTTTTCCACAACACGGTGTAGGTGGTGCAGAATTCCCTAAAGTATTATCTGAAATGGTAAAAGCGTGGGGTGGTGAAATAATAGATTATCCAGAGAGGAGACATTGCTGTGGTTTTGGCTTTAGACAATATCTACTTAAAGAGTCTCGTGGTTATTCTCTCTCACATTCTCAAGTGAAATTCGAAAGTATGGAGCCTTATCATCCTGATTTTATTATCACTAATTGTCCCGGATGTAATATGTTTATGGACCGTTGGCAATATGTAATTCAAGAAACTACGGGCAAAACATATTCTGCAGATGATAATGGCATTCCCGTTTTAACTTATGAAGAAACAGCTGCTTTATTATTGGGCTATGACCCCATCGAGATAGGCCTTTTTATGCATCAAACTAATGTTTTACCTTTATTAGAAAAATTAGGTATCGATTTCGATAAAGATAAATTTATTGCTTTACGTGCAGAAAGTATGCAATTACAACCTCAAATGTAAAAATTAAATATTATGAAAAAAATAGCAGTCATTGGAGGTGGAGTAGCAGGTTTAGAAGTGTCTAAACAATTGCTAGAAGCCAATATCCCAGTTACTTTAATAGAGCAAAGCTCTAAAATCGGTGGTAATATTAAAAATTATGCATACCTATTCCCAGATTTTTATAATGCTGAGGAATTATTAAATTCTTATCATTATCTAATAACTGACCCAAATTTGCAACTACTTTTAAATACTGAAGTAGCCAAAATAGATTTTTCTAAAAAAACTTATAATATTTTAACAAAAGATGGTATTTCTGTTCCAGCAGATGCGATAGTTATAGCTACAGGCTACAATACTTTTGATGCTAGATTAAAAGAAGAATTTGGTTATGGTATTTATGAGAATGTTATTACTTCAGTGCAATTAGAGCAAATGTTTAAAAATAAGGAAATTAAAACGCCAAGTGGCAAAATACCTGAACGAATTGGTTTTATTCATTGTGTAGGCTCACGAGATGCTAAAGTAGGTAACACTTATTGCTCTCGTCTATGCTGTGTAACTGCTATTAAACAAGCTATAGAAACTAAAAAGTTTTTACCTTCAGCAGAGATTTTTTGCTTTTATATAGATTTACGTATGTATGGATTACTTTTTGAGGATTTATATCTAAGTGCTCAGAGAGATTATAATATTCAATTTGTACGTGGTAGACTTTCTGAAGCTAGTGAGATGCTTGATAAAAGAATACTAATAAAAGTTGAGGATACTCTCATAGGTAAACCATTACAAATGAGTGCTGATATGATAGTATTAATGGTAGGTATGGAAGCTTCAGATTTTTCTAAACAATTTAAATATCATAATGGATTAGAAGTGAATGAGCATGGCTTTTTCAATCCTATTAATCCTCATAATTTGAGAAATTTGACTTCTAAAGACGGAATATTCCTTGCTGGCACAGCCATTGGTCCAATGTCTGTAGGTGAAACTCTAGACCATGCCAGAGGAACAGCACTCTCTGTACTTTCTTTCATTAATGCTAATTAAGTTAAATGATATTAGAATTTTTCAAAAAAATAAATTAAAATAATAGTTAATTATGGGTGATTTAGATTTCATAAAAGTTAAGCACTTACACATAGATTATGATATATTAGATTTAGATTTACTAAATAAAGTTTTGCAAGAGGAGACTTCATTTCAATGGTGCATCAGTTGTGGTTGCTGCACAGCAAGTTGTAGCGCTGGTAATCACACTACTTTCAATGTCAGACGTATCAGCCTACTTCTGCGAAGAGGAGAAATAGAAAGTCTAGAAAAAGAATTAGAAAAATGCATGCTTTGTGGTAAATGTACCCTTGTATGTCCGCGAGATATTCAACTACGCAATGTAGTAATGAGCATCAAAAAAAATATTTTAAAATATAAAATGTCAAGCTTATGAAAACATATTTCCAATATCCTTTTTTAATAGGAATGATATTTTTATTCGCATTTCTCATATATCTATATGTGAGATGGTACACTAAATTATCTAAATATGACAAGGTAAGATTTAGAAAATTCTGGGGAACAAAAAAAGTATGGAAAGCTATTTATGATTCTATAAATGATGGCTTATTACACGCTAGTATATTCAAGAAAAATCCTGTGTTAGGCTATATGCATATGAGTTTAGCCTTTGGTTGGTTTCTTTTAATAGTAATAGGACATTTGGAAGTCGTAGTAGCTACAGGTGGATTAAATTTCCCATTTTATTATGCTATATTTTTTAGATATTTCGAACCTGTGCATGCTACAACTATTGCTAAAATATTTGCTGCTGTAATGGATTTCTTACTACTATTTATTTTAGTTGGTGTAGCTTTAGCAATAACAAAAAGATTTTACAAAAAAATCTTTGGAATGAAACACACTACTAAACTGAAACCTCTCGACAAAGTAGCTTTATATTCTTTATGGGCTATTTTCCCACTTAGATTATTTGCAGAGAGCTGTAGCGCAGCAGTTTATCAAAATGGTAGCTTTTTGACAAACACAACTGGAGCATGGCTAGGTAATATTGCTAATTCACCAGTTATATATCAGGGTAGTTGGTGGTTATATTCATTTGCTTTATGTTTCTTTTTTATAGCACTTCCTTTTTCAAGATATATGCACATTCCTACTGAGATTTATTATATATTCCTTCGCAATGCAGGTATCAAAACCAAAAAAACTTGGGAAAGCTATGCCCAGATACAATTGTATTCTTGTTCTAGATGTGGAGTATGCTTAGATGCCTGTCAATTGTACGATGCCGGCATTTCTGATGTCCAATCTGTATATTTTTTACAATTTATTAGAAATAAAGAGGATGCAGAGAAACCACTATTCGGTTGTTTGATCTGTGGTAGATGCCAAGTAGAGTGCCCAGTACATCTAAATTTGAATGACCTTCGAACAGCTTTACGTATAAAAGCTAGTAAACCATTAACTTTCTCATATTCCTATACTCAAAAGCCAGAACAACAAAGTGCAGATACTATTTATTTCGCAGGTTGTATGACACATCTCACACCAGGTACTAAAAAATCTATGGCCAAAATTTTTGATTATGTAGGCGAAAAAGTATGGTTCATGGATGAAGACAAATCTATATGCTGCGGTAGACCATTAATGCTAGCGGGACAATATGATTCTGCTGCCCAATTAATAGAAAAAAACACAGAATTAATAAAAGAATCTGGTGCAAAAAATCTTATACTTTCTTGCCCTTATTGTTACAAAGTTTTTAAAGAAGATTACATTTTACCAGATATAAATATAAAATTCCATGCTAATTATATCAAAGAATTAATAGATCAAAAAAAATTGCCAGATAGTAAATTAAATATTACAGCTATTTATCATGATCCGTGTGAACTCGGCAGAGGAATGAACATTTATCAAGAGCCAAGAGATGTAATAGAACATTATTCTCATAGAATTCCTTTACAAAAAAGTAAAGATAAAGACCAAGCTCTTTGTTGTGGTGCTGGATTAGGTGGTATAAATCTCACCGGCGATGCTAAAAATGCTATGACTCACAATGCAATGACTTACTTTGATAAATTTAATCCAGATGTATTAGTGACTGCATGTCCACTATGCAAAAAAACTTTTGTAAGCGATCGTAGAATAGAGGTTTTAGATATTGCAGAGCTTGTAGTGAAAGCTATAGAACAACCAAATGAGCTAAAAGCTCTACCTCACAGAGAAAAAAGTTATGCTATATCATAAAATAAAATTGCTCTATAACAATTTTAGTGGGTAAAGATTAAACTTTTTTCAGGGCTAAAGCCCACGCCATTTTTTTATGTTAATAGTAGCGAGTATATAGTAGATAGTAGTGAGTATATAGTAGATAGCTAAAGCCTATAACTCTTTCTATGTTATTTTTGTGATATACTGTGATTGGTAATTAACTTTTTGAGTGAATTTGTTAATTAATTTAAAACTAATATCTTGCTAAACTCATCACCCATCACCTATAACCTGTCGCCTCTTCTCCCAGTCACCCTATCACCTTTCACCTTTCACCTTTCACTTATTATTTATTACATTTTTTCTGGTGTTTCTATACCAAGTAAATTTAAAGCATGCTTAATAACTTTTGCAGTATAAGCAGATAAGCTCAATCTCATATTTTGAATATCTTTGTCAGATTCAGTTAAAACAGGTATGTTTTGATAAAAACTATTATATTTATCTGCTAATCTATATACATAATTTGCAATAAGCTCAGGCTTTTTATTATTGGCTGCATCAATTATTACATCATTGTAATTTAATAATTCAAAAATTAATTTCCTTTCAAAATCATTAATATGATTATTTGTATATGAAAGCTCAGCAGCTTTATCTATAGAAATACCTTTTTTAGATAATAAAGAATTAATACGTGCAAAAGTATATTGAATAAAAGGACCTGTATTACCATTAAAATCTAAAGAAGCTTTAGGATCATATAAAATATTTTTTTTGCTATCAACTTTGAGGATAAAATATCTAATAGCCGCTTGCCCTATTTGTTCACAAATATGTTCTAATTCATCATTAGTTAGATTAGTTAATTTGCCCGATTCAGAAGCTGTTTGCTTAGCTAAATCTCTCAATTCATCCAATAAATCATCAGCATCTACTACTGTCCCTTCACGTGATTTCATTTTACCCTCTGGAAGTTCTACCATGCCATAACTGAAATGATAAATAATGTCTGACCAATTATAGTTTAGTTTTTTTAGAATAGCTTTGAGTACTTTGAAATGATAATCCTGTTCATTACCTACCACATATATCATTTCATCAGGAGAGAATTTCTGATAACGATGAATAGCAAGCCCAATATCTTGAGTAATATACATTGAGGTTCCATCATTGCGTAAAAGAATTTTTTTATCTAATCCTTCATTAGTCAGATCAATATATATAGCACCAGACTCATCTTTATGAACTAACTCTTCCTGTAAAGCAGATAAAATAATTTGTTTGCCATATTGATAAATCTGACTTTCCAGATCTACTAGATCAAAATGTACATTTAATCTTGTTAAGGTTTGATTAAATCCATCTAATACCCAATTATTAAGTTTGTCCCACAGTTTTAGAACATCTGGATCTGCAGCTTCCCATCTTCTCAGCAATTCATATGCTTCTTGCATAATAGGAGCATTTTTTATAGCATCATCCTTGCTCATTCCCTGAGCTATTAATAGCTCAGTTTGCTTTTTAAGTTCTATATCGAAAGCTACATAATATTTACCTACCAAATGATCTCCTTTTGTGTTAGTATTTTCAGGAGTTTCGTTGCTAAACCATTTCTGATAAGCTAACATACTTTTGCAAATATGTATGCCTCTATTATTTATCAGATTAGCTCGGATAACGTTGTAGCCTAGCTCTTGTAAAATATTACTAATGGCTGCTCCAAGAAAAATATTACGTAGATGACCTAGATGTAATGGCTTATTAGTATTAGGTGAACAAAACTCAATAATTATAGTTTTATTTTTACCAATTTTAGGAAAATTAAGTATTTGTTGTTTATTATTCAGAAAATAATTTATTAAAAAATTATCAGATAAACTAACATTGAGAAATCCTTTGATTATCTCATGATTTTTAATGATATCTTTATCATAAAGGATCTGAGTAATTGCTTTAGAAAGCTCTTCTGGATTCAGTTTAGTTTTTTTTAATAAAGGGAAAAGATAAAATGTAAAATCACCTGTATGAGGTGGCTCGGTAGAAGTGATCTTAAGTTCCGCAGGATCGATGCTATAATGGATAAAAAAATCACTTAAAAAGTTTTTAAGAGTATTTATTAGCATAATAAGACTATTTTTTTACAAAAATAATAGTAAAAATCAATATTTCAATTTTCCTAATTGTGTCCACCCACCTTTTACCTTATCCCCTAGCTTAACATATAACTCAGTATCTATAGGCAATAATAGATCTACTCTACTACCAAAACGAATTACGCCAATAGTATCTCCCGCTTTAGCATTTTCATTTTCATTAATAAAAGTTACAACTCTACGAGCCATAGCTCCTGCGATTTGTCTCATTAATAATTGTTTGCCAGTATTTGATTGAATTATCAATGTAGACATTTCATTTAACATAGAAGCTTTAGCTTTACGAGCATGATAGTTATGTCCTTTTTGATGTTCTTTTTTTAATAATTTCCCATTACATGGCATGAAATTTAAATGTATGCTAGACATACTCATAAAAATAGATAACTGTATTCGTTCTTCATTGAAATATTTATCTTCAAATATTTTTTCTATAACTACCACTTCACCAAAAGCTGGAGAATAAATCGTATCATCTATAGGAGCTTCTACTATTTTTTTTGGCTTTCTAAAAAATAGTACTACCCATAAAATTAATATTATTGCACAAATAATTGCTAATATTTTGATAAAAAGATATATAGGTAGCAGAGCCAATCCAATAGCTAATAAAGAAAAAATAATAATACTCACTGTAATGTTGCTATAACCGCTAGGATGAATGCCTTTACTCATAAATTGCTAAAATAAAATGATTAACAAATTCAAAAAGGTTACAAATGGGACAGTAAATAAAATGCTATCTAGTCTATCTAGCATACCACCATGCCCTGGTAGAATATTTCCACTATCTTTAACTCCGAATTCACGTTTTAGTTTAGACTCTAATAGATCACCAATAGTAGCTAAAAAAGGAATTATAGCCACTATCCAATACAAGTCTGTACGTTTCTCAATAAAGCTAAAATATGCAATAAATATTATATAGGTCAATATCGCTCCGTAAATGACCCCTTCACTAGTTTTTTTAGGAGAAATATCTTTTGCTAGTGTGTGCCTACCTAATAAAACTCCCATCACATATGCCATGGTGTCGAATACCCAGATACCTACAACTGTAACTAATAAATAATTAAAAGTATTTAAAAATTGTACAGATATTATTGGAATTATTATCCAAAAAAATAAAAAAGATAAAAATTTAAAAAAATTATTTATTGATATTTTAGAATAAAATAATAAATAAATTGTCTCTAATAGTAAAAATATGAAAAAAGGTACAATTAGAAGCACAATAAAAGAACTTATAGTAGCAAAATTATTAACTGCGATATTAAAAAATGAGAAATCATTAAATTTAAAATAAATTAATAATTGAAACATTATTAATAAAATACCTGCAATAGCGGTAGTGATAGTAAATAATTTTTTTTCTTTAGAATCAGTATTTATCAATTTTATTAGCTCAAAAGCAGCTATCGAAAAGAATAAATAAGTAACTATAGTAAGTACCCACCCGCCAAAATAAATGGCAGCAAGCCACAAAGCACCATAAATAATGGCAGACAGAGATCTTTTAGGAAGATCTGAAAATTTTCTATTTTTATTAACCTCCTCTGCCATGAAAGATTATTTTGTTAGTAATTAGGTATTTTGAATTTCATTATTATTATTTAAATTATCATTAGTATGATTATTACTATCAGATTCATTAGCATTTTGTCCATTATTATTATTTTCTGGTTCTATGAATATTTCACTATCAGGATCTGGCCAAGGGCGTTGTCCTAAGATAGCTTCTACATCTTCTCTAAATATAACTTCTTTTTTAAGCAATTGTTGAGCAATCTGGCTAAGTTGATCTTTATGATTAGAAATAATATCAAAAGCTAATTTATAAGCGTCATTTATAATTTTTTTAGCTTCTTCATCAATTTTTTCAGCAGTTTTTTCACTATAAGGTTTTTGATAACCAAAGAATTCATCAGGTTGAGAATTATAGAAACTAAGAGTACCAATTTCTTCGGAGAATCCATAGTAAGTAACAGCAGCATAAGCTTGTTTAGTAACTATTTCTAAATCATTCATAGCACCACTACTCACATCGCCAAAGAATATTTGTTCAGAAACTCTACCACCGAGAGCAGAAGCCATTTCGTGGAGTAATTGTTCTTTAGTAATAATATTTCTTTCGGTAGGTAAATACCAAGCAGCACCAAGGGCTTTGCCACGAGGAACTACAGAAACTTTCACTAAAGGATGAGCATATTGTAGAAACCAGCTCACAGTAGCATGTCCAGACTCATGAAAAGCAATAATTTTCTTTTCTTCAGGAGTAATAATTTTATTTCGTTTTTCTAGACCACCGATAATGCGATCTATAGCATCATTGAAATCAGACATATCTACAGCATTTTTATTTTTACGAGCTGCTATTAGAGCTGCCTCATTGCATACATTAGCTATATCAGCACCAGAGAAACCAGGTGTCTGACGAGCCAATATTTTAATGTCTACATCATTAGATAATTTAAGAGGTCTTAAATGAACTTTAAAAATTTCTTCTCTTTCCTTTAATTCGGGTAAATCTACATAAATAGTTCTGTCAAAACGTCCTGCACGAAGGAGAGCTTTATCGAGTACATCAGCTCTATTCGTAGCTGCCATAACAATGATTCCAACATTAGCACTAAATCCATCCATTTCAGCTAATAATTGATTAAGAGTACTTTCACGTTCATCATTAGCACTTGTTATTAAAGTTTTGCCTCTAGCTCTACCAATAGCATCTATTTCATCAATAAAAATGATACAAGGAGCTTTAGCTTTAGCTTGTTCGAAAAGATCTCTTACTCTTGCAGCACCTACACCTACAAACATTTCTACAAATTCACTACCACTCATAGAAAGAAATGGTACCCCAGCCTCACCAGAAACAGCTTTAGCTAATAAAGTTTTACCAGTACCTGGAGGTCCAATGAGTAAAACACCTTTAGGTATTTTGCCACCAAGTTTAGTATATTTAGATGGATTTTTTAGAAATTCAATAATTTCTTGCACTTCTACCTTAGCCTCATCTAGTCCAGCTACATCTTTAAATGTAACATCAATTTTTTTATCACCGTCTACAACCTTTGGTTTAGATTTTCCTACATTAAAAACCCCACCACCTGGAGCATTTTTAGTCAAAGATCGTGCAATGAAAAACCATAAAAGTATTATTAATGCAAAAGTAATAATCCACCCAAAGATATCTCCCCAGTAATTTCTAACCTTTTTAGTAGTAACAGGAAATTGATATGACTCAATAATTTTTTGTTTTTCAGTAGGTAATTTACCTATAGTATCATTTTGAATAGAACTATAAATAGTTTCATAAAGTTGTTTTTCGAAATTTTCAGCACTTATAAATGGATATTTATATATTAATTCTGTAGCTACAGG
>JASEGF010000130.1 GCA_030017935.1 Bacteroidales bacterium
GAGTCTATATGTATATCTATGGAGCATTCTTTTGCTGGTGATTTATCTTTTAGAATCATTTGCCCTAATGGACAAAGTGTTATTTTAGATTCATACGATCAAAGTGGTGGTAATTTTTTAGGAGAAGCTTGGGATTATTCATCAGGCTGCGATCCCAATAATCCACAAAATGCTCCTGGCACACCTTGGCTCTATTGCTGGTCAGAGGTCTCTAATTATTCTTATCAAGGTACATTAAATGTAGTTGATGGGTTAGGACCCTCACCTATCCCTGCTACTGATACAATAAACCATACTAATTATTTGATACCAGAAAATCCTCTTAGTAGTCTCATAGGTTGTCCACTAAATGGTACTTGGAGTATAGAAATTTGTGATTTATGGGGAGCGGATAATGGTTGGGTCTTTGAGTGGATGCTTACTTTATCAAGTAGCTCTGGTGTAGCTGGTTGGCAATATTCTGTTGAGGTAGACTCTCTCGACTGGGGCGGGCCTTATTTTTATTCTATCAATGATACTACTGTTCTATTCAAACCAGATAGTAGTGGCACATACAGTTTTTTAGTAACAGCTTATGACGAATATGGTTGCGTATATAGTTCTGATATGCCTGTTAATTTAAATGTAATACCAAATCCTACTGTTGATTTAGGTAACGACACTATATTATGTGACGGTACTATAATTACACTAACTCCAGGACCTGATTATGATGAATATTATTGGAGCAATTATTCTACTACTCCTAGCATAACTATTGATAGTGCTGGCATTTATTCTGTGACAGCTGTAAATTATAATAGCAGTGGATCTGTATCATGCTCTAGTAGTGATACTATTGAAATAATGTATGTACCCAATGCTTATGTAGATTTAGGTCCAGATTTATGTGTTACAGAAGGTCCTGTGACATTAGATGCTTCTCAACCAGGATCTGGCTTTACTTATATCTGGTCTACTGGAGCAAATACTCCTTCTATTCAAGTAAATAATTTAGGAAATTATTGGGTTAATGTATATTATGGTGATTCAAATGCCTGCGGCGATGCAGATACTATTTATGTAAAATTGTTACCTACACCTATAATAAATCTCCCAGAAGAGATTACAGCATGCCATACTGATGTTTTCGAATTATCAGCATTGCAACCTCACAATCCCAATTTATATACTTACAAATGGTCTATTGGGTTAAAAGAGCCCGTATATTATGTTTATCGTCCACCAGTAGGTATTTATAATATAGAAGTAATGGTAATAGGTTGCGACACTGCCACTGCTACTGTAAATATGACAATCGAAGATTGCACTGTTTATCCACTTGTTATAGTACCTACAGCTTTCACTCCATATAATTCTGATGGAGTCAATGATTATTTTCACATCATAGCTGATGGTATAAAAAAAGAAAACTTCTCATTTAGAATCTTTAATAAATGGGGAGAAACAATTTTCTATACTAATGATCCCAGTTTTAGATGGGATGGTAGATATAGAGGTGATATATGTCCCCAAGATGTTTATACTTATAAGATTAGCTATACTACAGAAAATAATATTACAAAAGATGAATATGGATATTTTATTTTACTACATTAAATTCCCATCTTATTTAGAATTTTTTTTAATTTATAACATTTTTAAAAAATTTTATATAAATTTGCATTAAATATTAAATAATATGAAAAAATTTCTTTTTATTTTAGTTTTAAATATGATAACACTTATATCATATTCTCAACAATTTGATTCTAGATTAGAGAAACATTTTGGCAGAGATAAATTGATTTATTGGCAAAAAAATTATCCAGATAGTCTAGGATATTACCAATTTGTAATAGATAATGCTGTATTGATAATGGATGAGAATGTTGCGAAACAAAGATTAGGTGGAGAGCAAGTAAGAGAAATAGAGATTCCAAATTTTGATGAAGCCATTAAAAATCATAAACTTTTAGATATTTTTTCCCTCGGCATAGAGATAAAACCCGATACTTATCAATATATTAAAGTAAAAAATGAGCCATATTATTTATATGTAAAATCAAGCAATTATTTATGGAATAAATATCAAGCAGGTAAACATAACTAATACATTATGAAAAGATTGAAATTATCTATATTATTTTCATTAATAATATCCACTACAATAGCTTTTGGACAAAACCCAACCATTAATTTAAATGCTAGCACACATAATACAAGTGTATCAGCTTGTGGATATTGGTTTTATGATGATGGAGGTTCTGGTGGTAATTACTCTAATAATCAAGATAGATGGATAACTTTTTATTCTCCTGATCCCACATATACTCACGTAAAAATAGAATTTGCATCTATGGATTTAGCTGCTGGTGATACATTGATAATATATGATGGTCCTAATACAAGCTCACCAGTATTAATAAGGTATTCTCAAGCTAATCCATTAACACCAGCTAACTCTGCTGTTCAAGCCACTATAAATAATCCTGGAGGCAGACTAACTGTTAGATTCAAGGCTGATGGAACTGGTAATGCTGCTGGATGGAATTCTGCTATTGGATGTATCAAAATGTGCCAAAGAATCACACCAGTTCTAGATAGTATATTAACTAATCCATTGCCTACAACTGATTATTATATTAATTTGTGTGCTTATGATACTCTAACTTTAGCTGTGAAAACTGATTCTTCCACCTTTCCAGATAATCACATCATTTATAATCAAACACTAGCAAATACTACTTTTGCATGGGATATGGGTGATGGTACTACACTATATGGACCAGTTGTTAGTTATCATTATAATATACCATCAGGATACAATGTTTCATTATCCATTATAGACACTATGGGCTGTACAAATACTTTATCTTTTAACTTCAGAGTTAGAATAAGTGATAATCCTATCACAGGTGTTAATCCTGTGCCAGACATATGTGAAGGTGATTCAATAATATTAACTAGCGGAATAAATTTGGGGAATATCGTTGTAATAGATCCATTCACTAATGAAGTAACAGCACAAGGCATATATGATTCTATTACTTTTATTCCTGATGGACCTAATTGTCCTACACAATGCTATGGCACACCAGTTAGTTTTGATCAATTCCCTCCAGGTGCTACTGTACAGCAAGCTACTGATATCGAGTCTATATGTATATCTATGGAGCATTCTTTTGCTGGTGATTTATCTTTTAGAATCATTTGCCCTAATGGACAAAGTGTTATTTTAGATTCATACGATCAAAGTGGTGGTAATTTTTTAGGAGAAGCTTGGGATTATTCATCAGGCTGCGATCCCAATAATCCACAAAATGCTCCTGGCACACCTTGACTCTATTGCTGGTCAGAGGTCTCTAATTATTCTTATCAAGGTACATTAAATGTAGTTGATGGGTTAGGACCCTCACCTATCCCTGCTACTGATACAATAAACCATACTAATTATTTGATACCAGAAAATCCTCTTAGTAGTCTCATAGGTTGTCCACTAAATGGTACTTGGAGTATAGAAATTTGTGATTTATGGGGAGCGGATAATGGTTGGGTCTTTGAGTGGATGCTTACTTTATCAAGTAGCTCTGGTGTAGCTGGTTGGCAATATTCTGTTGAGGTAGACTCTCTCGACTGGGGCGGGCCTTATTTTTATTCTATCAATGATACTACTGTTCTATTCAAACCAGATAGTAGTGGCACATACAGTTTTTTAGTAACAGCTTATGACGAATATGGTTGCGTATATAGTTCTGATATGCCTGTTAATTTAAATGTAATACCAAATCCTACTGTTGATTTAGGTAACGACACTATATTATGTGACGGTACTATAATTACACTAACTCCAGGACCTGATTATGATGAATATTATTGGAGCAATTATTCTACTACTCCTAGCATAACTATTGATAGTGCTGGCATTTATTCTGTGACAGCTGTAAATTATAATAGCAGTGGATCTGTATCATGCTCTAGTAGTGATACTATTGAAATAATGTATGTACCCAATGCTTATGTAGATTTAGGTCCAGATTTATGTGTTACAGAAGGTCCTGTGACATTAGATGCTTCTCAACCAGGATCTGGCTTTACTTATATCTGGTCTACTGGAGCAAATACTCCTTCTATTCAAGTAAATAATTTAGGAAATTATTGGGTTAATGTATATTATGGTGATTCAAATGCCTGCGGCGATGCAGATACTATTTATGTAAAATTGTTACCTACACCTATAATAAATCTCCCAGAAGAGATTACAGCATGCCATACTGATGTTTTCGAATTATCAGCATTGCAACCTCACAATCCCAATTTATATACTTACAAATGGTCTATTGGGTTAAAAGAGCCCGTATATTATGTTTATCGTCCACCAGTAGGTATTTATAATATAGAAGTAATGGTAATAGGTTGCGACACTGCCACTGCTACTGTAAATATGACAATCGAAGATTGCACTGTTTATCCACTTGTTATAGTACCTACAGCTTTCACTCCATATAATTCTGATGGAGTCAATGATTATTTTCACATCATAGCTGATGGTATAAAAAAAGAAAACTTCTCATTTAGAATCTTTAATAAATGGGGAGAAACAATTTTCTATACTAATGATCCCAGTTTTAGATGGGATGGTAGATATAGAGGTGATATATGTCCCCAAGATGTTTATACTTATAAGATTAGCTATACTACAGAAAATAATATTACAAAAGATGAATATGGATATTTTATTTTACTACATTAAATTCCCATCTTATTTAGAATTTTTTTTAATTTATAACATTTTTAAAAAATTTTATATAAATTTGCATTAAATATTAAATAATATGAAAAAAATTCTTTTGATTTTAGTTATAAATATGATTGCACTTGTATCATATTCTCAACAATTTGATTCTAGATTAGAGCAACATTTTGGCAAAGATAAATTAATATTTTGGCAAAAAAATTATCCAGATAGTCTAGGATATTACCAATTTGTAATAGATAATGCTGTATTGATAATGGATGAGAATGTTGTGAAACAAAGATTAGGTGGAGAGCAAGTAAGAGAAATAGAGATTCCAAATTTTGATGAAATATTAAAAGATCATAAACTTTTAGATATTTTTTCACTTGGCGTGGAGATAAAACCTGATAGTTATCAATATATTAAAGTAAAAAATGAACCATATTATTTATATGTAAAACCCGGCAGATATTTATGGAATAAATATCAAGCAGGAAAACAAAATTAAAACATTATGAAAAGATTGAAATTATTTATATTATTTTTATTAATAATATCCACTACAATAGCTTTTGGACAAAACCAAACCATTAATTTAGATCCTTCAACACATAATACAAGTGTATCAGCTTGTGGATTTTGGTTTTATGATGATGGAGGTTCTGGTGGCAACTACTCTAATAATCAAGATAGATGGATAACTTTTTATTCTACTGATCCCACATATACTCACATAAAAATAGAATTCGCATCTATGGATTTAGGTGCTGGTGATACATTAATAATATATGATGGTCCTAATACAAGCTCACCAGTATTAATAAGGTATTCACAAGCAAATCCATTAACACCAACAAACTCTGCTGTTCAAGCCACTATAAATAATCCTGGAGGCAGATTAACTGTTAGATTCAAGGCTGATGGAGCTGGTAATGCTGCTGGATGGAACTCTGCAATTGGATGTATCAAAATGTGCCAAAGAATCACACCAGTTCTAGATAGTATATTAACTAATCCATTGCCTACAACTGATTATTATATTAATTTGTGTGCATATGATACTCTAACTTTAGCTGTAAAAACTGACTCTTCCACCTTTCCAGATAATCACATCATTTATGACCAAACGCCAGCAAATACTACTTTTGCATGGAGTATGGGCGATGGTACTACATTATATGGACCGGTTGTTAGTCATCATTATAATATACCATCAGGATATAATTTATCACTTACTATTACAGATTCTGTCGGTTGCTCAAATACAATAGCTTTTGGATATAAGGTACGCATAAGTAATAATCCTATAACTGGTATTAATCCAGTACCTGATTTATGTGAAGGTGATTCAGTAATAGTCACAGGTGGTATAGGAAGTGGTAATGTAGTTGAGTTATCTCCATTTAGTAATGTTATAACAGCACAGGGAGTATATGATGTCTTAACTTTTATACCAGATGGACCTAATTGTCCTACACAATGCTATGGCACACCAGTTACTTTTGATCAGTTCCCTCCAGGTGCTACAGTACAGCAAGCTAGTGATATAGAGTCTATATGTATATCTATGGAGCATTCTTTTGCTGGTGATTTATCTTTTAGAA
>JASEGF010000131.1 GCA_030017935.1 Bacteroidales bacterium
ATGCTATTGATTTTAGAATTTATACAAGTAATGTTGAAAGAATGACAGTAGAAGCTAACGGTAATGTAGGTATAGGAACTGATTCACCGTCGTCTAAACTAGAAATCAGAGGAACTGCTGATTTAACTTTAAGGAATGATGCAAACTTGTTAACTTCTGGTAATGATCTTTCAGTCATAAACTTTGGAGATTACTACTCAGGATCACAAGCACGTATTCTTGTTGAAAGAGGCGCAACTGGTGGTAGCAGCGATAAGCCTACTGATATTTCTTTTTGGAATACACCTGATGGTTCTATTACTCTAACAGAAAGAATGAGAATAATGCATAATGGTAATGTAGGCATTGGTACAGCAGCACCTACGCAAAAACTTCATGTACAAGGCAATATAAGAGCAACAGATTTAGCAAGTGGTACAAATGGTGCTATTGTCCGAACCAACACTAATGGTGATATGTCTCTTATAAATTTCACTGGAAGTGCATCAGATGTATTGCTGGGCAATGGCACTTTTGGCACTGCAAATACATCAGCTACTGCATGGCAACTAACAGGTAATGCTGCTGCTGCATCCAATTTTATCGGAACTACTAATGCTATTGATTTTAGAATTTATACAAGTAATGTTGAAAGAATGACAGTAGAAGCTAACGGTAATGTAGGTATAGGAACTGATTCACCGTCGTCTAAACTAGAAATCAGAGGAACTGCTGATTTAACTTTAAGGAATGATGCAAACTTGTTAACTTCTGGTAATGATCTTTCAGTCATAAACTTTGGAGATTACTACTCAGGATCACAAGCACGTATTCTTGTTGAAAGAGGCGCAACTGGTGGTAGCAGCGATAAGCCTACTGATATTTCTTTTTGGAATACACCTGATGGTTCTATTACTCTAACAGAAAGAATGAGAATAATGCATAATGGTAATGTAGGCATTGGTACAGCAGCACCTACACAAAAACTTCATGTACAAGGCAATGCACATTTTGCTGGCGATGGTACTTATACAGGTGCATGGAGTCAAGTTTCTGATATTAGATTTAAAAAAAATATTTCAGATTATAATAATGCCCTCGACAATATAATGAAATTAAGACCTGTCACCTACGAAATGAAAACAGAAGAGTATCCATTTATGAATTTCAAAAATGACACGCAAATTGGATTTATTGCTCAAGAAATGGAACCCATATTTCCTAGTTTAGTAACAACAACTACCCAGCCAGGAGAAAATGAAAATGATTCAGTTATTGAATTTAAAGGCATTAATTATATTGGTCTTACACCTATACTGGTGAAAGCTATACAAGAACAACAAATCATAATTAATGATTTAAAATCTGAAATTAATGATTTAAAATCTAAATATGAATCTTTGCAAAAACAAATTGATAAAATACAATCAAATCTTAAATAAATAAATGGTACTACTACGTTTATTGTGAGTTAATTATTTAATTTAATAATTAATTGTCCAATTGTTGTTATTAATCCACAAATACACACAAATGAGCATAAATTAATTTTGATCAATTTAGAAGTTTAGGAATAATGAGCGTTAAATGATAAGTGATAGATTAAAGTTTTTGTAAGCTAATAATTGAAAAAACCAATCTTTACCCACTCAAAACGATATAGAACCAAAAAACATTAAAGGAATATCCGATAATTCTAAATATTGATTTTTTTAATAAACCTTAGTTCTATATCTTATCTTCTCAGTACTATACCTAATTGAGCATTTAAAGCATCAATGATTTTATTCATTAGGTTATCTATCTCTTCCTCTGTGAAAGTAGATTGTTTTTTTTCTAAATTTATACTAATAGCGTATGATATTTTACCTGTAGGCAGATTTTTGCCATCATAAACATCGAAAAGATTTATTTCTTTTACATATTTAGGAGCTGTTTTATAAATGACATCTTTGATTTGCTGAAAACTAATTTCATTATCCAGAAGCAGAGATAAATCTCGCTTAACAATAGGGAATTTATTTGGTTCTGTAAATTTAACTTCATTATTTGAGTATAATTCGTATAAATTTTCTAAATAGATTTCTGCATAAAGCACAGGTGCATCAATATCGAAATATCTTAGCACATCATTTTTCACTTCACCAATAGTTGATAATAATTTATTATCATTATAAATTTCAAAAGAATTTACTAATAAACGATGCTCTGATTCATTGTAAACAAATTGTTTATTTTTGATGTGCTGATTAAATATATTTTCTATAATAGATTTAATGTCAAAAAGATCAATATCTTTTGATTTATATTTCCAATTGTCAGCAAATAAGTTACCAGTCATCCATATAGCTAATTGTTGATTTTCATAAAATTTTTCTTTTACATTATTAGCTTGAGCATTAATAGTTTTATAAATTTTACCTAATTCAAAAAATAATAAATTTTTTTCTTGTCTATTTAGATTATAAGCAATAGATCTAAGGCCACCAAAAAGTAAAGAAGGGCGCAGAATATTTAGCTCATTACTAATAGGATTTAGTACTTTTACATATTCATTATCTGCAAATAAATTAAATTGTTTATAATAATTTTCTGATTCTAAACTATTATTCATTATTTCAGTGAATCCTTCGGCTTTTAACTTTATAGATAAATTATAAGTAAAATTATGATATTGTGGTTTATATAGCTTAATAGAATAATTCAAACGTTTAGGACTTTCGATTTTATCAAAACCAGCTATACGAATCAGTTCTTCAGCTATGTCTACTGGTTGTTTAACATCTACTTTTGCCAGTGGAACCTTAACAGTCAGCATATCATCCTTTTCATCTAATAAATCAAAATTTAAATCTAAAAGAATTTTTTTTACATTTTCTTTATGAAGCTCTGTACCAAGAAATTTATTAGTTTTATCAATATTAAAACTAATAATTTCGGGATTTATAACCTTTCCTATTGATTCTATGATATCACTAGAAATTTCTCCCCCAGATACATCTAAAATCAGTTTAGTAGCCCTGAGGAGAGCAAAGTTCAATATGCTATAATCTGCACCTCTCTCAAAGCGATAGGCTGCCTCAGTATGCAAATTATGTCTGCGAGCAGACCTGCGAATATATGAAGGATTGAAAAAAGCACTCTCAATGAAAATAGTTTTAGTACTATCACTGACGCCACTATCTATACCGCCCATAATACCAGCCATACACATAGGCTCTTCTGCATTGCAAATCATCAAATCTTCATTAGAGAGCTCTCTTTCTATGCCATCTAGGAATTTAAATTTTGTACCTTCATTAGCGGTTTTCACTATTACCTGATTTCCTTTTATTTTATCATAATCAAAAATATGTAAAGGTTGGCCAATCTCCATCATTACATATTGAGAAATATCCACAATATTATTAATGCTTTTCAGTCCCCAAGCATTTAAATAATTTTTTAACCAAATGGGACTTTCTTTGACAGAAATATTATCAATGACTAATCCACAATATTTAGGACAGGCATCAACATTGTCAATTTTAATAGAAATCGGTAATCGATTATTAGGGTGAATATCTATTGTATCGGGCAGCAAAAATTTATAATTAATATGAGGAAATCTCTGATTAAGAGCTGCAAAAATATCTCGCGCTATACCTAAATGCGAAGTAGCATCAGCTCTATTTGGTGTTAATCCTATTTGATAAATCGTATCTTTATAAATAAAATCTTTAAATATTCTATCAGCTTTTTCACCAACTTTGGCATCATCAGATAGAACCAGTATCCCAGCATGTGAGTGACCTATACCTAGCTCATCTTCAGCACAAATCATTCCATTACTTTCTATGCCACGAATTTTAGATTTTTTTAATTTAGTCCATTCATTACCGAAACGTACAAAAGAACCTGGCAGAGCAACAACAACTTTTTGCCCTTTAGCCACATTAGGAGCACCACACACTATAGTTAAAGGAGAGTTTTCACCAATATTTATAAGAGTTTTATGTAAATGATCTGTCCCCTCGATTTTTTCCACTTGCAAAACCTCACCAATTATAATATTATTCATCAGTCCAGGTATACTTTCAAACTCTGTTATTTGCTCCACCTCTAATCCTACAGAGTTTAAAATATCATATAAAACATCATCATTTATGTCCCATGGATAAATAAATTTTTTCAGTAATTCTACAGAGACTAGCATAAGTAAATTATTTTATTAATATAATGCAAAATTCAATATTTTTTTTTATTTGAGAAATATTTTTACAAGTAAAAATATGAATAATTATTTTTTTATAAAAAAATAATTGTTAATTTTGCAAAAATATAATCTTAAAATGGGTGGAGCAGTTGTAACTTTTATGATAATAGCTATAATAGTAGCTATTTTATGGTGTATAGTTATTTTAATACAAAATCCTAAAGCTGGATTTGCTGCTAATTTTTCTGTAGCTAATACGATGTTTGGTGCTAGAGAATCTGCAAATCAATTAGAAAAAGCTACATGGATAATGGCAGTGATTGTCTTGGCTTTATCTATCGCATCAGCATTAGTAGTTCCGAAAGGGGAGCAAGTGCAAAGTAGCAAAGTGAAGCAAGCTATAGAGCAAACACAAACACCTGTGAATATTCCTCAAAGTCCCGCACCTTTAGCACCTCAAGTACCAGAAGAAGGTAATAATTAATATTTCATTAGAAATTTATACAAATTAGAAATCTTTATATAAAGACAATTTAAAAAAATTGTGTCTTTTCTTACATTCTTTTAATAAAAAATGGCAATAGAATGCCTTCTAATCCATCTTGTAAATAAACCAAATTATAATCAATTCCTAATTGTAATAAATTTATTTTCAATTGATTATGGTAGTCAGATATCTTATTCAGATACAAATCTTTATAATTACGGGGATGAAGTTTGATTTTTTCACCATTTTCCATATCAGTAAATAAATAAGGACGATTTTTAAAATCAAAATCCCACTCAGATTGTTTATCTAATAAATGAAAAACTATCACCTCATTATTATTATATTTCAAATGTTGTAGGGCATTTATTACCCTTTGAGGTTCTAGATTAGCCTCAAAGAGATCACTGATAATTATTACTAAAGAACGTTTATGTATTCTATCTGCTATCTCATGAATATTTTGAGACAATAAAGTTTCTGTTTTTGGTAGTTTTTGAATTTCTAATAAATATCTATCTAGCAAAGAAAGTAAATATCTATGATGAGTATATGAAGACCTAGCATGCGTATGTTCCAAAATTTCTTTACTTACGAGTGAAAGGCCAGCGGCATCACGTTGCTGATAAAACAAAAGCAAAAAAACAGCAGCCATATACATAGACATGTTATATTTGCTACGTAACTCTTCATCACCATTATCTAGCATAGGATAAAGCATAGAATTTGATGCATCAATAATTATTCTAGCACGTAAATTAGTTTCATCCTCAAATTGTTTAACAAATAATTTATCTGTCCTAGCATATAGCTTCCAATCAATAAATCTAGTAGATTCACCAGGATTATATGGCCTATATTCAGAAAATTCAACAGAGAAACCATGAAAAGGACTGCGATGTATCCCAGTGATATAACCAGCCACTAACTGCCTAGCACGTAATTCTAATCTACTATATCTCTGTACTTTTGTATCACCGAAATTTATCACAATATAAAAAGGGATTTTTAAATGTTAAAATATTTACAAAAAACAATAGGGGAAAAAGAAAAATATTAAAGTATAGATTTCAGTTTTTCTTCTAATACTTTTCTGGGTACAGAACCAACTTGTTTATCTATTAGCTGTCCATTTTTAAAGAAAAGTAAGGTAGGAATATTTCTAATGCCATATTTCATGGCCAGAGAACCTTCTTCATCTACATTTACTTTACCAATTAATATTTTATCATTATAATCATTATTCAGCTCGTCTAAAACTTGGCCAATCATTTTACAGGGGCCACACCACTCAGCCCAGAAATCTACTATTACGGGTACAGGACTATTATTGATAATTTCATCAAAATTGGATTCAGATAAATTTTCTTTCATAATTTTTTATTACAAAATTATAGTTTTTATTTTAAATTTAACAATATTTTGATAAAAATCATAAAACAAAAATCATAAAAAAAGAGAGAGAAAATAAGAAGATGATGTTTTAAGGTATTGCTTTCAAATGATAAAAAGTAATTACTTTTTATCATTTGAAAGTTAAAAAAAGTTAATATTTTTTAATTTATCAAGTTTAATGAGATTAAATTTTATTATATTTGCAAAAAAATTATTGTTATGTATAAAATATTTGAAAACCCAACTAAAA
>JASEGF010000132.1 GCA_030017935.1 Bacteroidales bacterium
AATGCTATCACCAAAATAGAAAGTATTAATTGCCACCAAAAGTTGCAATTACAATTATTTTTACATTTTTTAGTTGATGGAGTTTCTTGATTTGCAATAGGAGCAGAAAAATTATTCTCTGACTCATTAGTACTATTGTTATTAATTAAATTTTGTTCTTCTTCCATAATTTTATTTTTTAATAATGTTATTATAAATTAATTACCCATTTCTGATATAAATTTTATGCGCATTAGACGAATTTCTTCTTCAGTATATTCATTTTCGCCAAGTTCCTCGAGAGCTTGCTGAATATCATCTGTGCTAGCAGTTCTGAAATAATCATAAATTTCTTCCTGATGATAAGGGTCTATCACGTCATCGATGAAGTAATCTATATCGATACGTATGCCACTAGCAACGATTTTATCGATTTGATCTAGTAATTCTTCGAAAGTTAAATTTTTGGCATTTGCTATCTCATCGAGTGGGATTTTACGATCTATGCTTTGAATAATAAATATTTTAAGACTAGAAGTATTGGCAGATGATCTAATGATAATATCATTAGGACGTTCTATTTCATTCTCATCTACATATTGCTTTATTAGATCTACAAAAGGCTGACCATATTTTTGAGCTTTTCCTACACCTACACCAGTGATATTTTGCAATTCATCCAGTGTAATAGGATATTGTATTGTCATTTCCTCCAATGAGGGATCCTGAAAGATGACAAATGGTGGTAAATTATTTTGTTTTGCTATTTGATTGCGAAGATCTTTAAGCATTTTAAGCAATATCATATCTGCACCAGAGCCACCTTTCATTTTCATTTCATCGTCTAATTCTTCATTTTCATTAGAAAAATCTCTATCTCTTGTAAGCATAATACTTTTCGGGTTTGTTAAAAATTCTCTTCCTTTATCTGTTATTTTTAAGACACCATAATTATTGATATCTTTCTTTAAAAAATTCAAAATTAATATTTGTCTAATAATTGAATTCCAAAATTTTTCGTCGTTTTCAGCACCAGCACCATAACTTTTTAGTTTTTCCGCTTTGAAATGCTTCAATGAAGCTTTATCTTTGTCATTACCAATAAGAATTTTTACAATCATTTTAGCTTTGAATTGCTCTTTGGTCTCATCGATAGCTTTCAAAACTGTTAAAATTTCTTTTTTTGCATCAAATTGTGTTTTAGGATAGATACAATTATCGCAGCTATGGCAATTATCTTCTTTATAATCTTCGCCGAAATAGTGCAAAAGCAATTTTCTTCTACAAATAGTACTCTCTGCATATGAAATAGTCTCATACATTATCAAGTCAGAAATTTCTTTTTCAGCGACGCCACGATTATTTTGTTCCATTTTATCAAACTTAATCAGATCATCTTCATTATAAAAAGCAATACAATCACCTTCGCCGCCATCTCTGCCCGCCCGCCCAGTTTCTTGATAATATGCTTCCAAGCTTTTGGGCATGTCATAATGAATAATGTATCTAATATCTGGTTTGTCAATTCCCATGCCAAAAGCTATTGTAGCTACTATGATGTCTATATCTTGTCTCAAAAATAAATCCTGTGTTTGACGTCTCACAGCTCCGCTCAGCCCAGCATGATATGGTAAAGCTTTGGCACCATTAGCTTGTAACATTTCTGCAATTTTTTCAGTAGTTTTTCTCATCATACAATAAACTATGCCACTTTTACCTTCTCTTTCTCTCACTAATTGTATCAATTCTTTATTAATATTTTTAGTTTTAGGTCTCACCTCATAATATAGATTTGGTCTATTAAAACTAGAAATATAAATATTTGGATTTTTTAATTTTAAATTTTTAATAATATCTTCTTGTACTTTAGGAGTAGCTGTAGCAGTGAGAGAAATGACAGGTACATCTTGGCCAATGGTATCTACCATTGGTCTGATCATTCGATATTCTGGTCTGAAATCATGCCCCCACTCAGATATACAATGTGCCTCATCGACAGCAAAAAAAGATATTTGCAAATTTTTGAAAAATTCTGCATAAGATTCTTTTTTTAATGATTCTGGAGCTATAAAAAGCATTTTAGTTTTACCACTAGATAGATCTTCGAATATTTGTTTTAGTTCTCTACGTGGCAAAGTACTATTTAGCATATGTGCTATTTTGTCATCAGCATAAATATTTCTGATAATATCTACTTGATTTTTCATTAATGCTAATAAAGGAGATATGATTATTGCTGTTCCTTCACATAATAATGCTGGCAATTGATAAGTAAGAGATTTACCTCCACCAGTAGGCATCACTACAAAAGTATCTTTACCATTTAGCAAACTATTAATTATCTCTTCCTGATATAGTTTGAAATTATCATAACCAAATACAGTCTTTAGCACATGATAGATGTCTTCTCTTGTTATATTCTTTGTTCCGATAGTTTTGCTTTCCATTACAAATACGTTTTTTTTCTTTGTTTTTTGTAAAGTTATTAATTTTTTTATAAATAAAAAATTTTTACATTATTTTAGACTATTATAAAAGTTTTTTTGTTAAGCTCCTATATATAATTGATAATAATATTTTTTATTTATACAAATTTATAAAAAATATTTATATAACATTTTTTCTTTTTTATAAATATTTTGGAATGTTTTATGAGGGAAATTTTATTTTTAGGTATATAAGTTAATAAATATAATAACTTACTAAATTTTAACATATATTTGTAAAAAAACTATGAAAAAAATTATTTTTCTTGTTTTAATGTTTATAATTATGAATATAATTAATGCACAACAGTTGCAATATCCTAAAACTAAAAAAATAGATATTGTAGAAAATTACCATGGTACGATGGTGGCTGATCCATATCGATGGTTAGAAGAGGAAAATAGTCCAGAAACCAAACAGTGGATACAAGAGCAAAATAAACTCACATTCTCATATTTAGAAAAAATTCCTTTTAGAGAAAAACTAAGAAAATATTATCAAGAAATATGGAATTTCGAACGTATGGGCACGCCATCCGAAAAACAAGATAAAATATATTATTTCAAAAATACAGGTTTGCAAAATCAAAGTGTGTTCTACCAAAAAGATATTAAATCTGGCGTAGAACGTGTAATTTTAGATCCTAATCAATGGGATGCCAAGGGTACAACTGCATTAAGTGCTTTATCTTTTTCTCCTGACAATAAATATCTAGCTTATGGTATTTCTAAAGCGGGCAGCGATTGGGTAGAAATTTTTGTTTTTGACATGAATGCAATGCGATTACTACCAGATCATATCAAATGGGCTAAATTTACTGATATTGCTTGGTATAAAGATGGGTTCTTTTATAGTGGTTATGAAGTCAAAGACAGTTCTAAAGCTCTAACAGCAAAAAATGAATATCACAAAGTTTATTATCATAAGCTGGGAACTACACAGCAAAAAGATAAATTAATCTATGAGAATAATGACTATCCTCTTAGAAATTATTCTATACAAACAGATAAAAATGAAAAATATGCATTTTTATATGAAACTGAAACTACCAGCGGTCTACAATTATATGTATCTAAATTACCAATTAAAAATAATAGTTTCCAATTATTATTTAGCGGTTTCGAAAATGATTATTCTCTAGTAGATATTATCGACAATGTGGCTTATTTTATGACAAATGAAAATGCTCCTAATTATAAATTGATCAAAGTGGCTCTAGATAAACAACCATTCACAATAGAAACAGTTATTAATGAGAGCAAAAATGTTTTAACTGGCATCTCGGCTACTAAAGACTATTGGGTGATTCACTATCAGGTAGATGTGAAAAGTAAAATGTATCTAGCTGATAAAACGGGTAAAATATTAAATGAAATTGAACTACCAGCAATGGGGACAGTTACAGATATTAGTACATATTTTGAGCATAATAATATTTATTTTACTTTTACTTCATATATATATCCACCTACTATTTTTAAATATAATGCAGATACCAAAACACTAACAGAATTTTTCAAAACATCATTGAATTTTAATCCAGACGATTATATCACTGAACAGGTATTTTACACATCAAAAGATGGTACACAAATTCCAATGTTTATAACACATAAAAAAGATATAAAATTGGATGGAAATAATCCTACATTGCTATATGGATATGGTGGCTTCAATATTAGCGTATTGCCGACATTTAGCATAAAAATAATTCCTTTTTTAGAAAAAGGTGGTATTTATGCAGTGCCCAATATACGTGGTGGTGGAGAATATGGCAAAGAATGGCACGAAGCAGGGACAAAAGAGAGAAAACAAAATGTTTTTGATGATTTCATTGCTGCTGCAGAATATTTAATTTCACATAATTATACTTCTCCATCTAAATTAGCTATAAATGGTGGCTCTAATGGTGGATTATTAGTTGGTGCAGCGATGACTCAGAGACCAGATTTATTTAAAGTAGCTCTGCCTGCTGTAGGTGTAATGGATATGCTACGTTATCATAAATTTACAATTGGCTGGGCATGGGTAGGAGATTATGGCAGTAGCGATAATCCTGAAGATTTTAAATATTTATATGCATATTCTCCACTTCATAATATTCATAAAGGTGTAGAATATCCTGCTACTTTAGTAACTACTGCTGATCACGATGATAGAGTAGTGCCCGCTCATTCATTTAAATTCATTGCAACTTTACAAGAAAAACAAACTGGTAACAATCCTGTTTTGATAAGAATAGAAACTGAAGCAGGTCATGGTGGTGGCAAACCAATGTCTAAAGTAATAGATGAGGTAACAGATGTTTTTGCTTTTATGATGTTTAATCTTGGTATGGATTTTTAATATACAAATAAATTGTTTTAATATGAGAAATTGGATTATTTATATTATTTCTATAATTTTTGCATGTGCTATAGCATATTTCCAAAGAATTACTGGACCTACCTATCCAGTAAACGACAAAGTGTATTATAAAGGAAATGAAATTAAATATGAACTTCCTCGCAGTGCAGATACTAAAAATAATGCTGAGATAGTGATAGAAGTGGGAGATACGATAGCTAATGGTCTTCTTATTTACAAAAGATTCAAAAGTAATGATGACTGGCAAATACAGACTATGAAATACGAAAATGGCAAGTTGATAGGCTCACTACCACAATTACCAGCAGCTGGAAAAATGATTTATGAGGTTGTACTAAAGGATCATGATAAACAAATAATTTTAAATAATAAAGGGAAACATGTGATATTGAGATACAAAGATCCTGTCCCAGCCTATGTTTTGATACCTCATATTTTGTTAATGTTTTTATCAATATTTTTCGCCATAGGTTCAATATTTTTTGTAATTTTTAATAGAGATAAACTGTTGCACAATTTTGTTTATGGAGCTTTTATTTCTATTTTGCTTGGAGGAATTATATTAGGACCAATAGTGCAGAAATACGCCTTTGGTGCATTCTGGACAGGCTGGCCAGTAGGTAATGATCTCACTGATACTAAAACACTGATATCACTGATATTTTGGATTATAGCTATTTGGCAAATGAGAAAAAATAAAGCTCATTATAAAACATGGATTTTAGTGGCGGCAGCTATACAAATTTTAATATATTTCATACCACATAGTTTACTAGGTAGCGAAATAGATTTTACTGAAATAGAATAATAGATATAATAAAAATTCATTAAATTTGTAAAATTATTAAAAAAACATATAAATGACTAAACCATGGTCTATATCAACAACTATTAGAAATCCTGAGAGATTGAGAGATTTTCTAATGGTACTGAAAACCATGGAGGGTAAAGAATTTGATAAAAAAAATCAAATAGTTTATCAAATTCTTTTAATAAAAGAAAAGATATATAAACCAACAAATATCCCTGAAAAATATTTAGATTATTATAACAATCCAGAAAGTAAATTAAATTTTGAAATAGCTAAGGAAATATTTGATTTTCAGAAATACGAAGATCCTCCAATGCGAGGTAGGCAATCTGTTAATCCATTAAATAAATTGGGATTTTCAATTGCTAGGCAAGGGTATGGGAAAATTAAAATCACTGAATTAGGGAATATTTTTTTACAAGAAAATTATGATTTAAGCTATATATTTTTTAAAAGTTTATTAAAATTACAATTTCCTAATCCATGGAGTGCTGATTTTTCTGAAAAAGATGGTTTTAATATAATGCCATTTATAGCAATAATTAAGCTTTTAAAAAAGATAAATGAAAGATCTGAAAATAAGGGACTAACAAGACATGAGTTTTGTATTTTTATTCCAACATTAAAGAACTATGATCAAATAGATGA
>JASEGF010000133.1 GCA_030017935.1 Bacteroidales bacterium
AAATCAATTATACTCATAAGAAATTTAGTTATTATCTAAACGTCTATTTCAATTAGGTTTAATTTTTTGTATAAAAACTAATAATTTATTACTTTTGCAATAACAATATCATTTTATGATAGGTAGAAGAATTTTGAGAATTAAAGTATTACAGAGTGTATATGCGTTTCACTTATCAGAGAATAACGATTTACCTTCTGCTAGAAATTCACTAATTAATAGTATTGATGATCTTGTGAGAATTTTTTTTATAAATATTTATTTTTTTTTAAATTTTATTAAATTTTATAAAGAAAGACTCGAAAAAAATAAAGAAAAATTTTTCCCTTCTGAGGATGATATTAATCCTAGCACTGTCATTATTGATAATGTTTTTATTAATGATTTATTACATAATGAAAATTTGAAAAGTGGTCTTGACAATTTATCTTTAGATTTTCCTTTTGAAAGTGATCTATTCTGGGATGTGTACAAAAAAATCAAAGATTGGTATATTTATCAAAATTTCATTTCTAAAAATTTTTATTCATTAGAAGATTATCAAAAATTTTATTCGAAGTTTTTTAAACAATTTATTGCTTTTCATCCATTACTAAAATCTTATTTAGAATCTGGCAATTTATCATGGAGTGATGATCAGAATACTATGGCTCTGATTACTTATATGTGGTTAAAAAATTATAATCCTCAGAATAGTGAATCTCAACTACCTCCACAACCATTTAAACCAATAAAAAACATTGGTGATGAAGACGATAAAGAATTTGTAAAAACCCTTTTTGATAATACTATCTTAAACAAAAACAAATGGGATGAAGAGATTCAAAAACATGCTCAAAATTGGGAATTACAACGTTTAAATCTTTTAGACCGTTATATTATTCATCAAGCTATGGCTGAGATCGTTTATTGTCCCACTATTCCTATTAAAACTTCTATAGATGAATATATTGAGATTGCTATTCAATTTTGTACTGAAAAAAGTCATCTTTTCATTAATGGACTCTTGCAAGCTATCATAGATGATTATAATAAACAAGGCCTAATTAATAAAACTGGTAGAGGATTAATAAGTAATTAATCTTTTATGAATAAAAAAGAATCTTTATATAATATTTTGACAATTTTTGACAAAATAAATCCTAATCCTAAAACAGAATTAATTTATAAAGATGAATATCAATTGACAGTAGCTGTCATACTCAGTGCTCAATGTACTGATAAAAGAGTAAATATAATTACAAAAAAATTTTTTGAAAGATTCCCCGACTTTAAAACTTTGTCATCAGCAACTATTGATGAAATCTTTGAACTAATAAAATCATGCTCCTATCCAAATAACAAAGCTAAATATTTAAAATCATTAGCAGATGAATTGATGGACAAATATAACGGCATTTTACCTGTGAATTATGAAGAATTACTTACTCTATCAGGTATCGGACCTAAAACTGCCAAAGTGATTTTAAATGTTTTATATGATGCTCCTACCATACCTGTAGATACGCACGTCAAACGTGTAGCCACCAGATTAGGTTTCGCTAAAGACAAGGATACTCCCTTAAAAATTGAAAAAATTCTATTAGAATTAGCTCCTCCAGAATATGTTAATCGAATACATCACTGGTTTATATTACATGGCAGATATGTGTGTACAGCTAAATCTCCCAAATGTGTTAATTGTCAAATTTATAAATATTGTGATTATTTTATAAAAAATTTATCATAAATTTGTAAAAATAATAATGTTATGAAAAAATATGTGTTGATAACTTTTTTTAATTTCATTACTATCTTAGTTTTCACTCAGATACCTAATGGATATTATGATGATGCTCAGGGCAAATATGGACAAGAGCTTAGAGTGGCTTTACATAATATTATAAATACTAATGTAACAACTATTAGCTACGACCAATTATGGGATGCATATCCACGAACTGATAAGAAACCTAATGGCAAAGTATGGGACATTTATAGTGATAATCCTAATGGCACTCCACCATATGAGTTTACATTTTTCATAGATCAATGTGGTAATTATACTGGAGAAGGTGTTTGCTATAATAGAGAACACACAGTACCAGCTAGTTGGTTTAATGATGCCTCACCAATGTATAGTGATCTTTTTCATGTTTTGCCTACTGACGGTCATGTGAATGGTAGACGAAGCAATTATCCCTATGGCAAAGTAGGAAATGCAACCTGGACATCTATGAATGGTAGTAAACTTGGTAGTTCTGCTACTATTGGATATTCTGGCACTGTCTTTGAACCTATAGATTCCTTCAAAGGTGATGTAGCTCGTATCTATTTCTATATGTCTACTAGATATATGGACAAAATTGCTAATTGGACTAGTGAAAGTTTTCAAAATAGTGATTTATCTTCTTGGGCAAAAAATTTATTCCTGCAATGGCATCAGCTCGATCCTGTTAGTACTAAAGAAAGAAAAAGAAATGATTCTGCTTATGTAATCCAGCATAATAGAAATCCTTTTGTAGATCATCCAGAATTTGCTATCGACATCTGGGGGCCATCAGCCTCTATAAATAATTATGATTTTATTACATATTTATACACAACTAGTGATGCTATAAATGTTAATTTTATGAGTACTTTTGATAATTTAACAATAAAATTATTCTCTATACAAGGCCAACTAATTTATGATGTAGAATTAAACAATTCAAATAATCTTATCATTCCGATAACTTTCAATCAAGGAGTATACATTTTGACCATATATAATGACCAAAATATTTATACTGAAAAAATCGTAATTGAGTAAATGCCTTTAGTTTATTATAATAAGATTTCTAATGGACTAGAATTGGGTATTTGGCATATCACCGAGAGTGTAGATGAATTATTTAAATATTTATATTTGAATAAAGAAGAATTTGCTACACTATACTCTTTTAAAAGTGAAAAAAGAAAAAAACAATGGATGAGCTATAGAGCTTTGATCAGAACTTTAGTACAAACAGACTTTATTTATCGTATTTATTATGATGAAAATAATAAACCTTATTTAGTAAATCCACCTAGATCTATTAGTGTGAGCCATACAGATAACTACTCGGCAGTACTAATAAATGAAAATGTTAATGAAATTAGAGGATTAGATGTAGAGAGACTCTCAGAAAAAGCTTTTAGAAATATAAACAAATTTCTCACTGATGAAGAAATTAATTTGTTACCTATTGATAATTTGTATTTTTATAGCACTTTATTCTGGTCTGCTAAAGAATCTGTTTATAAAAAATTAAATATCCCTAATATTTTTCTAAAATCAAATATTAAAATCGAAAATATAGATTTTGATAATAATATTATTAATGCCAAATTATTTTACAAAGATATTATTGTAAAGATAAATGTTTTTTGGTCTATTTATGATTCTATGGTGATAACCTATACTGACTGAGAAATTGGAGACTGGGGAGACGGGGAGACGAGGTGACTTGGAGACAAGGTGACTGGGAGATGGGGAGATGAATGATTAGTGATAGGTGATAGGTGATAGGTGATAGGTGATAGGTGATAGGTGATGGGGAGAGTGGGTAGAAATATCAAAATATGGGATAGTTTAAAAATAAAAGATTTATTCATTATAAAAAAGTAATTTATTCAAAAATATTCATTAATTTTACCTAGCAAATGAAAAAAATTATTTGTGAAAAAAATTATTTTTCTTTTATTATTCTTTGTTTTCATCTTTGTTTCTTGTAAAAATACAAAAAATGAATCAAAAGATGAAATCTTGAATGATAGTAGTTCAACAAGTAAAAATATTTATTCAGCAGCCTCATCTAAAAAAGATACAAATAGAATAAATAATAAGATTAACATAGATATTAATAAACTCTTAGGTATTTGGTGTTATCCTGAAGACCTAAATGCAACCTTTAAAATTGTAAAAGATTCTATATTTTATGTAGATGCAAATGAATGGTATAAGTATAAATTAAAAGGCGAAACATTAATAATTTATTATGATTATAATTATATAGATACAAGCTTATGTGAAATTAAAAATGATAAATTATTTTTAAAGAATAAATATGGGGTAAAAACATTTGAAAGATTTAATAAATAAAAAGTTATACCTGACATAAATTATGGAATTAGAATACAATTTAAAAGAAAATAATATGAAACAAGGATTTTTAATAATAATTTTATTTTTTTCTACGATAGTATATATTTCTGCACAAGAGAATTTAGTATATAATGGAAGTTTTGAAGAGCATTGGTACTGCCCGCCTGTAATATCTCAAGATAGTTTCCCGTGTAAAGGTTGGTATTCTCCAAATTTAGGTACACCAGATTATTTTCATGTTTGTAGTACTGATTCTTTTTTGTCCAATAGTCATAATTGTTTTTCTTCACATTCTGGAAATGCTTGTATTGGATTAGGATTAATAAGTATTGAATATGCATGGATTGAACATATCCAAAGTCAATTAAAAGAACCACTTAAAGCAGGACAAAAGTATAAAGTAAGTTTTTGGGTTCGCTTAGATTATCAATACAGCGATTATACAGCTTATAACATAGGCGTATATTTTTCAAAGAATAAAAAAATATTTGGAGATTATCTGTTAAGCAAACATAACTACATTGAAGGCATGACACCCGAATTACAGGCACATGTAAGCAATGAGAAAGGAAAATTTATTATAGATACCACATGGAAAGAAATAAGCGGAATTTATACAGCACAGGGAGAAGAAAAATATATTACAATAGGCATGTTCTGGGACGACAACCCCAAAGTGGTAAAAGCATGGGAAAAAGCAAAAAAAAATCAATCGTGGGGTAATACTAAGCGATTTGGGAAGATTGTCAAAAAATATTTGCTAAAAAAAAATCCATATATGGAAGATAAATATAAGAATTTTTTGTTAAAAGGAGGACAACACTATCCCTATTATTTAATAGACGATGTAAGTGTAATAGAGTTAAATTAAATTAATTTTACCTATGAAAATGGTAATTCTGTATATCCTTTGTTATTAAAATCTGATTCAAAAGGAATAAAGAGTGCCTATTTTGATAATTTTTATTACAAAAATTTTTAACCATGAATAAAAAATATTTAATAATTATGTTAGTCTTAGCTACCATGATTATATCTTGTTCTACTAATATGAGTACAATTAATAATATCAATAATATACAGTTTAAACAACTAAAAAAAGTAACTCCTAAAACTTATTAGATATATTACAAAAAATTTATAAAAAATTATCGTAATATAATATTAAATGATATATTAGATGAAAAACGATATAAACAACTTTATATAACAGAGATTATAAATCAAATGGATTTAACTAAATATTATGGATATATTTTAGCAGATAATATTGTAGCATATAATTTCAATATTGATTTAATGAACAATGTTTTTTGTTGGAACAAAATATTGCTTACTGAATATAACAAAAATAATATTTATAATGTTTTTTTTAATGATAATAATTTCTCCATACTGCGAAATAAGCTTAATCATTCATCTATAGTGTATGATGCTGGATATATATTTTTGCTTAAAATAGTATTTAATAATAAAATTAACATTGAAACAATTTCTTTTTATGATTTTTCAGAGAATAAAATAATTTATTAATAAATTTGTATGGTAAATATAAATAATAAAAATAAAACATAATAATGAAAAGTATGTATTTACGCAATATTATGATTATAATTTTTATAATATTTATTATAATTATTATTTTTATTTTAAGTTATAATTCACCAAATTTGAATGAAAAAGAGCTAAAAAGATGTTTTATTAATAAAACAAATATTAGTATTGATGATACTTTCATTATTAGTAAATATGAAAACACAGGTCTTTCAATGTATGATTACTCAGAAACTTACTATATAAAAGTTACACATAATGACTATCTAAATATTTTAAAAGAAATTAAATTGAAATATAAAAATTGGATAAAAAATTCGACAGGTTATGAGTTATATATACCTCAGAATAAATATAATGATACCTGTTTTGCATTTCAAATAGATACTATAAATAAATTTTTAATAATTTCAATTATTGAAGAATAAAATTATAAGGTATTTTTTGATGAGATATAAATATTTTCAAAACATAAATTATATTTTCAAAGTTAATTTGATTGTTAGCCAAAGGAATACTGAGTTAGATATTGAGTCAAACTATACATACATTGGAGCTTTATATTATGATAGTGAGCTGAGTGGGTGGCTGAGTGTG
>JASEGF010000134.1 GCA_030017935.1 Bacteroidales bacterium
CTGAGTGTGGATGCGATGAGAGATAAGTATCCATCGCTATCGCCATATTGCTATACTGCGAATAATCCGGTGGTGCTGGTGGATCCGAATGGGATGCTCATAACAGATTATTATGATATTAAAATAGGTGAACATACCGAACATTTAGATGATGGTATAAATGAAGCAATAGCAATTAATAGTATTGTTTATGATGTTTTAGAAAATCGTTCAAATGTATCTGAAAAATCTATAAATGAAATAAATAAATCTACTGCTATATATGGCTATGGTTCCCAAAATTATAATATCGCTTTATCTGAGGGTAAAGGATATAATGCAAATGAATACAGTATTTCTCGACATAATACAGCCAGAAAAGGAGCTATAATGGGTATGCTAAATCCAAATAATAAATTAGATTATAATAAAGGCGCATATTTGGGGGAAGGCTCAATTTATTTAGGAAATTCTACAAAATATAATATTAATTTTTTAAATAAACTTGGACATGGTTCCGCAATAAGATCATCTAGTAATAAAAATACATTTTCTTATACTACAAAGATTGGAGGTACCCAGTTTATGAAATATAATCAAGATCTTTATCCTAAAAAAACATGGCCATGATAAAATATATTTTTAATTTATTTTTAATTTTTAATTTTATTAGTCATTCATGCTATGCAAATTTATTTGAAAATCCTATAATAAAAGATACATTACAAGTAAAAGAAATAGAAGAAGGTTACTTAATATATTTAGATAATGATAATATTATCAAACTTGTTAATGATTCTACTAATGTAACATATCTAATTTTACATGACAAAAATAAGGTTAAATTAGATTTTTATATAATTCCTCCATATTTAACAGGTGCATATCTATTAAATTTAGATGAATTTGGAAAAGTTTTAGCTATTGAGAGTTATTCAGTGGGAACTAGTGGTTTAAGTGCTAATATAATCAATGTAAGTCTAATTTTCTTAAATAATCATTATAATAATAAAGTTTTATCATACAATTCATTTTGTGGTGGCATTGAACTGTTATTTAAAGATGGTAATAAATTTTTATTGAATATTTATGATTATAATGGGATAGACAAAAATAATAATATAATTTATTGCTTAAATATTTTTGAATTAACAAAAGATTGCTTTAAACGAACTGATTCACTGCCAAAATGTTATATTGACACAGAAGATAAACAATTAAAATTTTATGATAGATGCAATTGTTCGACATTATATAAGCCATACGTTTTATTTAGAGAATAATTATCAATATTCAAATTATAAAGAGCTAGATAAACAGTGCAGTTATTTGTATTTTGCATCGAGATATTATGATCCATAGATTAATTAAACTTATTATTTTTAAAAAACTTCTTGTCAAATCATTTCCCCAGCGTATACCATTCTTTCTTTATTTTTCTTTGTTTGGTTGACAAATAAAAGTAAATTATATAAAAAATTTATTCAAAAATATTTATTAATTTTACCTAATAAAAATATTATATATGAAAAATATATTATTTTTTGTAATAGTTTTATTATCTTTTTCTTTCAATCTGTTTTCGCAAAATAAAAATCATGATAGTATCTGTGAAGATGCTATATATGTGAAAACAGATGATTATGAAGGAGTAATATTTGGTCCTAAATGCTTAAAACTTCTAATAATAAAAGATGGAGATACAATAGATGAACCAAGATGGATACCTACAATGCAAGAGATAGAAAATGCTGAAAAATTAATTAGAAAATATGTTACAAAAAAATCTAAACATTATTTAGTAAATCAAGGTGATGGATGTCCGATAATATATCAAAATTTTGACAAATATGTTCGTCAATATTATGGTACTTATAACAAAAAAGGTCAAAAAATATTAAATGTTAATTTTTTATGGAGAGATTCAGAAATTATAAAAGATTGGAAAATAAAAGGTATAACTGTTTGTGATGGTTGTAGCTTTTATTGGGATATAAGTGTAAATATGAATAAGAAAAAATGTTTTGATTATTGGGTAAATGGAATTGGATAAATAATGAATATAAAATGTCCTTATTTATAACTAATTTAAAGGGAAGTTAGCTGTTTCTCCCAGTCTCCTTTTCTCCCCATCTCCCCCTCACCCAGTCTCCTCGTCTCCCAGTCTCACTAATCAACTCATCAACTTATCAACCCTATTACCTTTCACCTTTTACCTTTTATCTATCACTCATCACCTATCACTTATCACCTATCACTTATCACCTATCACTTATCACCTCCTCTCCCAGTCTCCTCGTCTCCCAGTCTCACTCATCAACTCATCAACCAATCAACTACTAACCTTTAACCCATTAATAAAAACCTAATTTATATGTATTATTTTTTTGTTAAATTAATTAATTGTAAATTTGCTAAAAAATACAAGAGATATGAAATATACACCATTTACAAAGATTCATGAAAGCCTAGGCGCTAAAATGGCAGAATTTGCAGGCTACTATATGCCTATACAGTATACTGGCATTCAGGAGGAACATATTGGAGTTAGAGAAAAAGTTGGCGTATTTGATGTTTCTCATATGGGAGAAATATATATTAAAGGACCAAATGCATTAGATTTTGCTCAATATGTAACATCTAACGATGTAGCAGCTCTCAAAGATGGCAAAGTGCAATATTCCTGCTTCCCAAATGGTAAAGGAGGCATAGTGGACGATTTACTTGTTTATAGAATTAATGAACAAGAATATTTATTAGTGGTAAATGCCGCTAATATTGAAAAAGATTGGAATTGGTTATGCTCTCATGCTCCCAAATTTAATATAGAAATCAATAAAAATTTAGTTAATGATTCAGATAATACTGCACAGTTAGCCATTCAGGGACCCTTTGCTATGAAAGTAATGCAAAAAATTGTTGCAGAACCTATTACTGATATGATTTATTATACTTGGCAATGGGTTACATTAGATGGTATAAAAAATGTTTTACTTTCTACAACTGGATACACTGGTAGTGGTGGTTGCGAAATATATTTCAATCCTAAATATGCTGAACAAATTTGGCATGCAATTTTCGAAGCTGGTAAAGATGAAGGCATAATACCCGTAGGCTTAGGTGCTCGTGATACTTTAAGGTTAGAAATGGGATTTTGCTTATATGGCAATGATATAGATGATACTACTTCACCTTTAGAAGCTGGACTAGGATGGATAGTGAAACTCGTGGATCATAAAAATTTTATCGATAAAGAATTTTTATTAAAACAAAAACAAGAAGGATTAAAAAGAAAACTTGTTGGCTTTGAAATGATAGATAAAGGAATACCTAGACATGAATATCAAATTTGTGATAATAATGGCAATGTAATAGGTAGAGTAACCTCTGGCACCTTTGGTCCATATGTTAAAAAAGCTATTGGTATGGGCTATGTGCCTATTGAATACTCAAAACCAGATACAGAAATCTTTATAAATATTAGAAATACTTTAGCCAAAGCTATTGTTGTTAATTTGCCATTTTATAAAAATAAATAAGTTAAATACTAGCATTTACCTGCTATAAATTGATTTTATTAAAGGGATTTTAAAATACTAAAATCCCTTTAATATTTTATTTCCTTTTAATGAAAAAACCATTTCTCCATCTATGAATGTCGCAATGGAATATGTATTGCCTAACTCCTGCGGGGTAGCATTCATAATATCATTATTTATGATTACAAAATCAGCTTTTTTACCTATTTCTAAACTTCCTAATTGTTTTTCTGAAAAATTAGCATATGCGCCAAAATATGTCATACCACGTAGAGCTATATCTTTAGTGAGAGCTTGACTTGATTGGAAACCTCCTGGAGGATAAGCAGAAATGTTTTGTCTATAAACTGCTGCACAAAAATTTATATATGGATTTAATGGAGATACTGGAAAGTCTGTACCTATTGCTATAATATTATTTTGCATAAATAAATCTTTGTAATTATAAGCATTCTCTATCCTATTGCCAAGTCTAGATTTAGCCCATTCCATATCTTCTATAGCATGTATAGGTTGCACAGATGGAATTATTTTATATTGTCCAAATTTTTGAAAATCATTTGGATTTATTACTTGACAATGTTCTATTCTCCAACGCAAATCATTGTTATTATCTAAATATTTAGAATACCAATTAATCATAGTGCTAACGGCAGCATCTCCTATAGCATGCGTAGCAATTTGGTAGTTATGAGCAATACATAATTGAGCAATAGAATCAAATTCAGTTTCAGTTAATAAAAAAATTCCTTTATTATTACTATCATCTGAATATGGTTCCCAAAGATATGCTCCACGACTTCCTAAAGCACCATCTGAATACAATTTTACTGATCTTACTATAATTTTATCATTATTATAAATCCCTTGTGTCAATATTTTATTAATATTTTCATTGTTTAAGGTTAACATACCAAAAACTCTTAATTTCCACTTATTTATTTTTTGTAATGAATCTAAAAGATATATATCATTATAATTAATACCTGCTTCATTAATAGAAGTGATGCCATATTGAAAGGCTTGCTCTTGTAGCTTAAGTAATGAACTGATTTTAGCACTTACAGGAAGTGGAGGAATGAATTTTTCTATTAAAGTCATAGCATTATCTATCAGAATACCCGTTAATTCATTATTTATTTTTTCGATAATACCATTTTCTATTTTTGTTTCTTTGGTAATGTTAGCTAGACGTAGGGCAGCATCATTAGCCAATGCTGCGTGTCCATCTACTCTTTTCAAATAAACTGGTATATCTGGAAAATATTTATTTAACAATTTATTATTAGGCATTTGCATATTTGGAAATAAATTTTGGTCCCAACCTCTACCATAAATGAATTTCATATCGGGATGTTGCTTTAGATATATTTGAATTCTTTCCACCATTTCATCTACACCTCTAACGCCTGTGAGGTCTATGGGCTCCATTTCAGTACTATAACCGATTAAATGGCAATGAGAATCTATTATTCCTGGTATTATTGTAGTGCCTTGTAGATTGATTTTCTCTTTAGCTTGCCATCTTTTTAGTAATGTATCAGAATCTCCTATATCAATAATTTTATCACCTTTAATGGCCATAGCACTTACTACATCGTTATTTTCATTAGCAGTATATATTTTACCATCGTAGAATAACCAATCAGCTTGTTTCATAATTTTACAACTTGATAATAATGCTATTAGCAAAATAAATAAAAAATATTTAAATTTTTTCATCATAATTTTTTTATTTCACAAATTTATAATAAAGTTCCCAATTTTGTTTTAAAAACTTTTTTAATTTTGTAATATAATCTTATCAATAATTTATTTTTAAATGATTACAAAAACAGAAATTCAATTTATCAAAGATTTACAATCAAGGCAGATAAGAAATGATTTAGGGATGTTTATTGCTGAAGGTCCAAACCTTGTTAATGATTTATTACAAAGAGGTAACAAATATTATAAAATATATACTACTGTAAATTATTCTTTTTTAAACAATTTACCATCAGTAGTAATTATCACAGCAAAGGAATTAGCTCGTATAAGCTCAATGAAAACGCCAAACAGCATTTTAGGCATTTTTTATCAGAAACAACCTATTACTTTAAATGAAATGCAGACATGTGATAATCTATTGATATTAAATGACATACAAGATCCTGGAAATATGGGTACTATTTTAAGAACTGCTGAATGGCTAGGATATTTTAATATTATTTCTACATTAAATTCTGTAGATTTATATAATCCTAAAGTTGTACAATCTAGCATGGGTAGTGTAGTTGGTATAAATATGATTTATTTAAATTTAGATAAAATCAATAATTTGTGTTATTCACACACATTGTTAGCTACAGATACAGAAGGTGAAGATATAAGAGAAGTAAAAATATCTGGACCTTTTGCACTCATTATAGGTAATGAAGGCAATGGTATAGATGAAAAATTGCTATCTATGGCTACAAAAAAAATAAAAATTCCTAGAAATAATGTAACTAATTTGCCAGAATCATTGAATGCGGCTACTGCAGCTGCTATATGTATGTGGCAGCTAAATATTTTGAATTCATAATCTAAATAATATAATTGAATTAGGCGTTTAATTAATAACTAAATTATTACTGGTCATTCACGGCAATAACTTTATTTCTTATGAATATAATATATTTTTAATAAATTTTTACTTAATTTACTTTTCTTTGTCAACTACACAAAGAAAAGTAACA
>JASEGF010000135.1 GCA_030017935.1 Bacteroidales bacterium
TTTGTGGTTAATATTTAACAGGACAATATTAAAAAAATTCATTTTTATAAAATTAGTCTTTTTTATCTTTACCCATACAAAACGTTATAGAATCAAAAAAATAATCTCAAGCTAAAAAATCTTTATATCTTTCAGGTAAGTTTTGATCTATTACATAAAGAGCTATTTTTATTGCACCACGCTCAGAATAGTTATATTTCTGCTGCATTACATTTATCATATGAATGATATCTTCTTGTATTTTAGCATCATAGTTTGCAAATTTATCAGTGAAATAATCTAAAAGCGCAAATCTAAAAGATTTATTTTTAAGATAAGGATCTAGACTAGCTTTTTTGATATTCTCTTTATATATTTCATATAGTTCCTTTACTATTTTAGTATCTTGCCATTTTTTTTGTTTAATTTCTACTTCTTGAGCTAAAGTTTCTGTAATAAATCTATTGAGTAAATTAAGTCTAATCGTATCTATGTCATCAGTTGCTGGATATAAATGACTCTCTATAGAGATTAGAAAATCATTGGTTAAATTATATTTTTTGCCGGTAAAAGGATTATTGATTTCTGTGCCAATATCATAACTAAGTGCATATAAATAATGAATAATATCTTCAAAGATTTTTTGGTCATTATAAGTATAAAGTGCATCTTTTAATTCTTGCACAATATTAATCTCATAAATTTTTAATAATGAGTTTATAAATTTTGGCGGAATGAGTTTTTTAATATTATCAGGTTGATCATCAAAAAAATTTATAATATTTAGCATATCTATTTCATCTTCCTTATCTTCATTACTAGAAAGTAATTTATTAAAAAGAGAGATAGATTGTCTACCAGATATGCCTTTAAATCCCTCGTCTAGAGCTTCATTTAGTAGAGCCAAACGTATATTTTTTTTAAACCCTTTAATGTCTTCATCTTCGAGCCATCTTGGTATTCTACCATGATATAATTCCATTTTTAATAATAATAAATCAGGATCTATATATTTTTCATATTTAGTCCTATATTTTAACCATGTCTTTAAAATATTAGATTCAGTATTTAATCGAGTACTAATAATAATTTTAGCAAAATTTTGTAATACTCGAGGTAAAAAAAGATTATAAATATTATTACCAAATTTGTTTTCATATATTTTCACTTCCGTAGGAGCATCTAAGACGTAAGGTATAGATACGAACTTTACTCTATCCTGAAAAGATTTAATATCTATAAAATTTTTTTTATCTTCAGGGTTTACTAAACCTAGAAATAATGTATTTATATTTTCTTCAATATGCTCAACCTTGTGAACGCCATCACTTATGATACCATGTAATGATAACAACCTGGTGATATTATTATCTTTAATATCCATCAATGCATATATACCATTATTGGTTAGAGCTAAATAAGAATATTTAAGTTCTATCTCATCAGAAGACAATAAAGTTGTTAATTCTTTTTCTAAAATATCATTAGAATAAATATGTTCAATTAGATTATCAGCTGGATTCCAGACAGAAATGCCTTTACCCAATTGTCTATTAAAATCAATTTTTTTAGCATATATCATATCATAAACCCTTAGTGGGTCATCTAATATATCAATTAATGAATTATAAATAGACTTACACAAAGGACAAGGTTCTGACTTAAACAACCATGCATATCTTTTAGACTCTATGATTTCGTTATAAACATTGTTATCTTTGATCAAAGCTTTCAAAAAATCTTTTCTTAGTTCTTTAGGAATTATAAGAAAGGGATTATCATTATGTGGACAAGAATATGTTATGACTCTGCCATCATCTACATTTTTATTTATTATTTTAGGATCAATTTTCCAAAATATTTTGTACAAGGTCCCCTGCTCAGTCAGGGTATACTCTTGCATTTTTTGTAAAAGATTATTTAAAAAAGTAGACTTACCACTACCAGGAGGCCCTTCGAATAAATAAATCTGGTTAACATTAATACCCATATTAATGTCTTCTGCCATCTGCATAAATCTATTAGCAAATAATCTGTCACCGAAAAAAGGCGTTTCTACCCCTTCAATGAATAATTTAGATAAATCATAATAACGAAAACCAGCATTGTCGATATCATTTTCATATTCGTCTATTCCATATGGGACATGAAATTGCACCATATCATAGAAAAGCTGAAAGATATTTCTTAAAAATTGTTTCGGATTATTTGATAATAAAAATAAAAAATCATTAAAATTAATCGGATATCTTTGCTCTTTTTCTCTAATTTGCTTAGTTAGTTCAAGTATATATTCTAATTCATTAGTTTCATTATCATTAGTATCAATAAATTTATTATTTTCAATAGACATGCTATAATTTATTTTTGTAAAGATAATAAAATTTAGATGTTATAAAGCTATTAATTTATTTAAAGCTATTATAATTTATTTTTTTATTTTGATTTCACCGATTTTTTTAATTCAAATTAAAAGCTATAGGTATTTGATATTTTACTTTTACTGGCATGCCCCCTTGACGAGCTGGTTTCCATTTAGGCATAGATTCTACTACTTTAATAACTGCTTCATCTAAACCGCCTCCTATACCCCTTACAATGTGAACATCTGTCAAGCTACCATCTTTTTCGACGGTAAATTCTACATATATTGTACCTGTTATATTAGTTTTTCTAGCTATATCTGTATATTTCAAATTATTTTTAATATATTTATACATGTTTTCCAAGCCTCCTGGAAATTCTGGTGACATTTCTGGTATTAATACGAAAGTATCTACTTCTGTGATTTTTTCATCGAAAATTTCTATTGGTACGGTGACATTTGTGTCATTTATACCTGTTTCTGTTTTTAATAAATCAACGATGTCATCTACTTCTTCATTATTATTTGGAGTAGTTTTGAACTCTGTAACTTTCATTTGTGGCGGTTTTGGCAGTTCTTGTTTAGTGTTAATGATTATTTCACTATCTATTTGAATAGCTGTAGAGCTTACTAGCATAATTTCATTATTTTCATATGTTTTCCACTCGAAGGCCACTAAAGTTATAGCTAAAGAAACAATAATACCTATTTGAAAAAATAAAACTCTATAATGAGTTAAATCTTTTTTATAATTCTTTTTTGATTTCATAACTATCTTATTTTTATAAATATACGTATAAAATTTTATTTTGTTGCATTTTTTTTAAATTAATCCTTATTTTTTCAAATAAATATTTCAATGAATGATAAAAATATTAATTCTTATTTTTTGTTCTATAATATTTATTGTGGGTATCCAATTGTTATTATTAATCCACAAATGAACACAAATGAGCACAAATAAAAAATTCAAGTTGATTAGTTTAGTAAGATAATAGTAATAAATTAATTAACCAATGCACTTAAAAACACTAAATTATCAGTGTTAATTTGTGTAAATCTGTGGATGAAATTATAGACACTGCAGGGTTTTATTTATTAGTCCGCAAATGCACACAAATAAGCACAAATTAAGAAATTCAATCCCAAAATCCCAGCTCAGACAACGAGGAAGAAAGAATTATTGGCTTTAGCATTACTCACTACTATCTCCTATATACTTACTACTCACTACTATTATCCTAATAAGAGGTATGGGCTTTAGCCCTGAAAAAAAGTTTAATCTTTACAAAATTAAAACGTTATATATTTTTTTATGTTGAGGTTCGAAATGTTTTCACATTAATAATAATATTTTATGGTATAATATTTGTTAAATTTCAATAAATCATTAAATTTGCAAAAAAAATGAAAGCATTAAAAATTTTTGTCATATTAATTTTTGTGTCACAGCTATCGATGGCACAGACGACTAATGGCCCCATTATAAAATTTGATAAACAATCGTACAATTTTGGTGAGATCACTCAAGGTGCTAAAGCAGAGGTCGATTTCATATTTACTAATACAGGAAATGAACCTCTTATTTTATCAAATGTACGCAGTAGTTGTGGTTGCACTGTACCTAAATGGACTAATGAACCTGTGAAGCCAGGAGAACAAGGCAAAATCACTGTTAAATATGATTCTAATAGAATTGGTAGTTTTTCTAAACAAATTACTGTGAGCTCAAATGCGAATAATGGAGATGTGATTTTATTAATCACTGGCAAAGTAAATCCTAAACCCACTGAAGCTATTCCTTATACTAAAACTGATGCTTCTGGTACTCCTATAGCTCAATAATTTAAAAAAATAGTAATTATGAAAAAATTATTTTTTATTTTTTTGATTTTCATTTCTTTGGGAGCTCTATCTGCACAAGAGCCCATGATGTCTTTCGATAAGACCTCTCATGATTTTGGCAAAATTAAAATGACTGAAAAAGTGAGCGTCGATTTTACAATTAAAAATATTGGTAAAACACCTTTATTTTTATCTGAACCTAGATCTACCTGTGGCTGTACTGTAGCTTCTTATCCTAAAGAACCAATTATGCCTGGGCAGTCTAGCAAAATATCTGTAACTTTCGAACCAGAAAAAGAAGGCCCTTTTACCAAACAAATCACTATTTTTTCTAATGCAGAAAATTCCCCTGTAACCTTAGTTATAAAAGGTGAGATAATTAAATAATAATGTTTATTAACAAATTAATTTTCTTAAATTTTAAATAATATTTTATAATTATTAAAAAAATCATGAATATATGCTAGGTATTTCAAAAAAAGGGCAAATGATGCCCCCTTCACCGATTAGGAAATTAGTCCCTTATGCAGATGCAGCTAAAAAAAGAGGTATCAAAGTTTATCATTTAAATATAGGTCAGCCAGATATAGAGACTCCCCAAATAGCTTTAGATGCATTGAAAAATATCAATCTTAAGGTTATAGAATATAGTCATTCTGCAGGTATTTTATCATTTAGAGAAAAATTATGTAAATATTATGAAGAAAATAATATACATGTTACCCCAGATGATATTATCGTAACAACAGGTGGTAGCGAAGCTATATTATTTACTTTCGGCTCTATCATGGATAATGATGATGAGGTTATTATTCCAGAACCATATTATGCTAATTATAATGGATTTGCTATAAATGCTGGTGTGAAAGTCGTTCCTGTAATGTCTCATATAGAAGAAAATTATGCGCTTCCTCCTATAGAAGAGTTTGAGAAATACATAACTCCTAAAACTAAAGCTATTCTTATCTGTAATCCTAATAACCCTACTGGTTATTTATATAGCCGTGAAGAAATAGAAAAATTAGGAGAATTAGTGAAAAAACATAATTTATTCCTAATAGCTGATGAGGTATATAGAGAGTTTGTATATGATGGTACAGAGCATTTCTCTGTTATGCATTTAAAAGGAATAGAGCAAAATACAATATTGGTAGATTCTGTTTCTAAGCGTTATAGTGCTTGTGGTTTTCGTATTGGTATGCTCGTATCTAAGAATAAAGATGTGATGACTACTGCTATGAAATTTGCTCAAGCTAGATTAAGTCCTCCTACATTTGGACAAATTGCTGCAGAAGCTGCTATTGATGTAGATAAATCATATTTCGAAGCTATCAAAAAAGAATATGTAGCTAGACGTAATGTGGTTATCGAAGGTATCAAAAGTATTCCTGGAGCTTACTGTCCTACACCTAAAGGGGCTTTCTATGTGATGGCTAAGCTGCCAATAGATGACTCAGACAAATTCTGTCAGTGGCTTTTAGAAAAATTTAATGAAAATAATGAAACTGTGATGCTCGCACCAGCTACTGGTTTCTACTCTGTACCAGAGAGAGGCTTGCAAGAAGTGAGAATCAGCTATGTACTCAATGTAGATGATATGAAACGCAGCATGGAACTACTAAAAAAAGCTATAGAAGTTTATCCAGGCAGGAAATAAAATTAATCTAGATATCTGAATATTTCTATTTGTTATTAAAATATTCGGTTCTATAACTTTTATTGTAAGTAAATTATTTTACCACAAAGAACACCAATTATAAATTAAAGTTGATGAGTTGATGAGTTGATTAGTTGATTAGATAAGAAATTCAATCCCAAAATCCTTTAATACCACAAATCCCAGTTCAGACAATAAAAAAGAAGAAACAGTAGATAGTAGCGAGAATACAGTAGATAGGGGGCAGGCAAAGAGTTTTGATACCAAGTTGCGTTCTAATATGTAATATTAAGGTGTGGAAAATTTGTTAATG
>JASEGF010000136.1 GCA_030017935.1 Bacteroidales bacterium
GATAGATTTGCCTGGTATGAATATTTTAGAATAAGTAAAATATCATATATTGTTTTAAACATTTGAAAAATGTTTGTTAGTTTTAAATCTATCTCCTAAACTCCCTCCTCTTTTAAATCTTTTATTTAATTTTAAAATTGTAACTTTGCTATAAATTTATTTTATGAAAATTTGTAATGTCGTAGGGGCTAGACCACAAATTATTAAAGCTGCCGCTCTAAGTAGAGTGATTAATGAGTCTTTCAATAATAAAATTGAAGATATAATCATTCATACGGGACAACATTATGATTTGAATATGTCTGATGTTTTTTTTAATGAAATGGAAATCCCATTACCTACCGAAAATCTTGGCATTGGTTCTGCTAGTCATTCTGTTCAAACTGCTAAAATGTTAGAAAAAATTGAACAAATTTTTATTAAATATAATCCAGATGTGGTTGTTTTATATGGTGATACCAATAGCACTCTTGCTGCTTCTATATCTGCTATTAAAATGAACATTCCAGTAGCTCACATAGAAGCTGGATTAAGGTCTTTTAATAAAAAAATGCCTGAAGAAATTAACCGTATTGTATGTGATCACTCTTCTACTTTACTTTTTTCACCTACAATTACTGGACTCAAAAATTTACAAAATGAAGGATTTCATTTAGACTCTACCCCACCCTATTCTCCTGATAATCCTGCTGTATTTTTGTCTGGAGACATAATGTATGATAATAGTTTGTTTTACAGAGATAAAGCTTTTAGATTATCAAATATTATTGAAAAATTGAAACTTAATGATAAAAAATTTGTTTTAGCAACTATTCATCGCAATACTAATACTGACGAGCCTGACAGATTAAAAGAGATTTTAGAGAAATTGAATGCCATAGCTACGCAAACTAATTATAATGTAGTTTTTCCAATTCATCCTAGAACAAAAAAACTGATTAATGAGTTTGATTTAGCTGCTTTATTACAAAATATTATCGTTATAGAACCATTATCTTTTTTTGATATGATAGTGGTGGAGAACACTGCTTCATTGATTTTAACTGACTCTGGTGGGGTACAAAAAGAAGCATATTTCTATCATAAACCTTGTATAATTATGCGTCAAGAAACTGAATGGATAGAAATATTACAAGCTGGTACAGGTGCTTTAGAGCCACAGAATATAGATGAGTTTATTTCTTTAGTTAATAGTTTTATTAACCATCCTCCTAATATTTTCCCAGAGTATTTTGGCAATGGACATACAGCTCAATATATTTGCGAAAAATTATTATTATTTAACAACTTAAAATCATAAAAGCTAATTTATGAAAATACAAGATCCAGAAAATGCAGATTTTTTGCAAGGGAGTTTCAAAGTTTATCGATGGGGAGCTAGAATATCTTTAGTTACATTATTTTTCTTTTTGTTCAATCGATGGTGGGGCATTGTAGGCAAAGAATGGTGGGCTGTTCTCATAGCTTTAAGTATTTATGGTACTATTATGCCTTTTATCCAGCCAGCGAATTGGTCTTTTAAAACTAAAATCTCTCATGGCATCTTCGCTTATCTAATGCTGCACTTAGATATGTTCATCTATTGCTGGCTAATTTCTAGAATGCACCTTAAAGATTTTGTACCTTATCTGCCTCAATTACTTTTCCCCTTTGGCTGGACTGTAATATTTCAACTAACAGTTTATTTTTTTAAACAAAAAATAAAAATTTAGATGAGTAACTCTATAGTAATACGCTCAGATTTTATTTCTCAAAGATTACAATATACACTTGATTTTATTTTTAATCAAGTACTAGAGCTGCCTTATGTTTTGACAACTGATGCCAATACTTTCGCTCATATTAACTATAGTAGTCTCCCCAATGATAACAGCATTAACATCTTAAAAATTTCACCAATTTTAAATGATGGATATTTCTCTGATTTATTGCCAGAAATAGAAAAATCACCAAATAATTTATCGCTATTCACTGTTAATAAAGAAAATTTTTTTGGTCAAGATATTTTCTCTGCAGTATTTTATTGTATTTCTGGGTGGGAAAGATATTTTTCTAAAAATTTTGATACGCATGATAGATTTCTACCGATAAATTCAGCTATTTTTCATGACAATTTTAATTTCATTTTCCCTTGGGTAGATAAATGGATTTTTTTACTAGCTAAAGAGTTAAAAATTAGATTTAATGACTTACCTATACAGTTCGAGAAGATATATAAATTACAAGTTACTATTGATGTAGACATGGCTTACTCATATTTTTGTAAAGGTTTTTATAGAAATTTTGGCGGTGCTGTTAGAGATTTTGCTCATTTGAAGTTTCAACACGTTTTTGATAGATTATTTACACTTTTACACTTAAAAAATGATGTTTTTGATACCTTTGATTTATTACTACAATTAGAAAAATTTTTGCAAAATCCATTAATTTTTTTCTTTTTAGTTTCAGAAAAAACTACAAAATTTGATAAAAATAATTCGATAAATTGCTCAAAATTTCAAAATCTTATAAAAAATATTTCTACTTCACATGCAGTAGGGCTGCACTATAGCTATTATTCTAAAAATGATCCTAGTTTGATAGAAAAAGATAAATTTTTTTTAGAACATTTAATTAATAAGCCTATTAATAAAGGTAGAGCACATTACCTTAGATCAGATATGCCACAAATGAATCTCATCGCTAATGCTGGCTTTAAAGATGATTTCTCTATCGGTTATGCTTCTATGCCAGGATTTCCTTTGGGAACAGCTCATCCAGTATTTTTCTATAATTTAATTAATGATAAACAAACTGCATTATTATTACATCAAACAGCTATAATGGATAGCACTTTTGTAGATTATAAAAAAACTAATCCAGATGAATTCTCACAGAGTTTTGATAATATTAAATCTTCTATGATTCTTGGGGGTGAATTAGTAATTTTGCTACATAATGAGAGTTTTACTAATAAAAATAGATGGAAAAATTGGAGTAATTTTTTTGTGAATTTTTTAAAAAATATGCGATGACTTGGCAGCTAATTAAAAGAGCTAATATAGATGAAAATAAGTGGAATCACACAGTGGATAATTCATCTAATCATCATATTTCTGGACTTAGCTGGTATCTAGATATCGTAGCTCCCAATTGGCAAGGTCTGGTATGGAATGATTATGAGATAGTTTTCCCTTTTTATAAAAAAAAGAAATATTGCATTTCATATTTTATGCAACCTCCTATGATTACACATTTAAGGCTATACTCTCTTATCTGTATTAATAAAGATATCTTCTTTTCACTTATAGAAAGTATAAAAAAAAATGTATTGTATGCAGATTTTTATTTAGAAGATATCGAATTTGCCAATGATTTTAAAAAACTCGATAGATATAATTATATTTTAGATTTAAAGGATATCACAGATTTACATGATGTTTTGAGTTCTCATCATTTGAGAAAAATTAAAAAATTTGAAAAATTAAATTATCAATTCATTCATTTGACCAATATTTCAGAATATTTTTTAGATGATTATTTATGTAATTCTATGTATTTGATTAAACTTAAAAACATTAGAAAAATTATTATTGAATTAGGCAAATATTTTGAAAATAGACAAATCGGGGGTTGGTGGGCTATTAAACAAAATGATGATATCTTATCAATAGCTTTAATTTCAAAGTACAAAAATAAATTAGTTTTGCATGCTTTTGCTTCAAATGAATTTGGTAAAAAACAAGGTGCTATGCATTTTTTAATATATCAGATAATCAAACAAGCTCAAAATAATGACATTAATATTATCGATTTCGATGGTGGCAATAACGATAAAATGGCTTTCTTTTATCAAGGTTTTGGTGGCAAGCCGTATAAATATGTGGAATTAATAATAAAACATTTTCATTTTTGTTTATTTTAAATATTAATATATTTAGACTAATAATAATTATTTTTAGATATATTAATTTAAATTATCTATAATATGTAAACATTTATTTATTTTAATAATAATTTATTATTAAAATATTTTATATATTTGTATCACTAAATATTTAAATAAAAATTTTATGAAAAAAATTTTATTATTAACATTTTCATTAGTATTATTATGTAATGTCCTTTTCTCACAAGATTGGATTTACCTAAATAATGACAATAAAGCAAAAGCTGAATTTAATTTAAATGAAGCTAAAACTTCTAAAACTAATATAAGCATTCATTTCACAATAAATGCATATAGGCTAAAAGAAGTAAATGTAAACAATCAAAATGCCTATATTGTAGAAGCACCTGATGCTGCGAAAATATTGAAAGCTGGAGCACCAGATTTACCACTTTACGCTAAATCTGTCATTATACCAGACACTGGCACTATGGAGGTAGTCATTAATAATACTGACTTTATAGAAATACAAAATATAGATATTGCACCATCTAAAGGCAATCTATTGCGTACAGTAAATCCAGATACTGTTCCATACGTTAAAGGTTCAGAATATCAACAAAATAATTTCTTCCCAACAGATATCGTTTATTTACGAGATCCTTATATTTTACGTGATTTCAGAGGTCAGGCTATAGTTGTTCAGCCATTTCAGTATAATCCAGTAACTAAAACTTTGCGCATTTACACTAATATTGACTTCACTGTCAGAGCTACTCAAGGAAGTGGCATTAATGAATTTCATAGAAATAAAGCACTCCAATCCATAGATAGCGAATTTAAGGAAATTTATAAAAGACAATTTCTCAATTATAATTCTTCACTGAAATATACTCCACTTAATGATAATCCGGGTAGAATGCTTATCATCTCACCTTCGAATTTTATTGCTACTATGCAACCTTTTGTAGAATGGAAAATAATGAAAGGTATTCCATGCGAAATAGTAGATGTAGCTACTATTGGCAATAATGCGACTTCTATTAAAAATTATGTTACAAATTATTACAATACAAATGGATTAACATATCTTCTTTTGGTCGGTGATTTTGCTCAGGTTACGTCACCTACAGGTTATTATTCTGGAGTTACAGGTGCAAAGGATAATACTTATGCATTCGTCACTGGTAACGATCACTATCAGGAATTTTTCGTCGGACGTTTCTCAGCAGAATCTGTTGCAGATTTACAAACACAAGTAACTCGTAGCATAAATTATGAAAAAAATCCTACTACTGGTACTTGGTTAGAAGGTACATTAGGAATAGCTTCTAGCGAAGGTCCTGGTGATGATAATGAATATGATTATGCTCATATTCGCAATATTTTAACAGATATGCTAAACTACAACTATACTACTAAATATGAATTATTTGATGGTAGTCAAGGTGGATCTGATGCCACAGGCAATCCTTCTGCATCTAATGTATCGACAGTTGTTAATAATGGTGTTGGAAATATTTTTTATTGTGGGCATGGAGCTGATACATATTGGGTTACTAGTGGTTTTTCTAACACTAATGTTAATGCTTTAACAAATTATAATAAATTACCGTTTATTTATTCGGTAGCTTGTGTAGTAGGACATTTTAATGCTGGAACTTGCTTTTGTGAAGCTTGGATGAGAGCTAATAAAACTAGTGGACCAATTGGTGCTATTGGCATTTTCGGTTCTACTATAAATCAGTCATGGAATCCACCACAAGAAGCTCAAGATGAGATGGCAGATATATTAATAGAAAGTTATACAAGCAATATTAAAAGAACCTTTGCTGGCATTGGCATAAATGGTTGCTTCAAGATGAATGATACTTATCAAGATTATGCTATGACAGACACATGGACAATATTTGGTGATCCAAGTATCGTTTTGCGTACCAAAAATCCTATGACAATGACAGTATCACATCCATCATCTATTAACACTGGTACTTCTAATGTTAATGTTACATGTAATGTAAATGGTGCATATGTTTCTATTACATTAAATAATCAAATATTAGGTACTGGCTACGTATCTAACGGTACAGCTAATATTACTTTAAGTCCAGCTCCCAGTAATAGTGGCGACACTTTGAAAGTTTGTGTTACAGCATATAATTATATTCCTTATATTGGTGATATTTTAGTTGCTGGCACATCTACTAATCCCTTAAACTTCACTGCTACAGCTATCTCTCAAACCCAAATCGATTTATCATGGAATTTAAACT